>JAGOTO010000065.1 GCA_018061705.1 Candidatus Saccharimonadota bacterium
ACAGTACTCTTACCTGATTTGCTATCGCCGATCAAAGCCATACGCTGACCCCTGACGATGGGAAACAGTGCATCAATGGCAGTCACGCCGCTTTCCAACTGATCCGCCAGTAATTTACGCTCGTACAGCGGTGGCGCGGTATTGAAAACGGGCCAAACACTGTCCGCAGGGACAGGACCTTTCCCGTCAAGCGGATCACCCGTTACAGATACGACGCGTCCGATAAAGTCCTTACCGACTTTGCAGACAAGCTCCTGATGTTGCAAAACCGCAACCATACCAATCCTCAATGCCTCAGACCCCAGATGGAGAACGACGACATGGTCAGTCAATATCTGACTGATAAATCCTTTGCTTCCATCCTCGAACATCACGAGACCATGCAGCGCAGAAGGCTGCAGCCCACTCACCTGGATAAGAAACTTCTCGACAGCGATAACTTCCCCAACAGGCTTACCCGAATCAACAAGTTTGTCAAAGTGTTGATTTCCAAAACTCATGCTCTGACCGCTCCGCTGTCTGGGGATACGGCGTCCGTACTCGGAGCTCCCGCCTGATCGATGCTACCCGAAGCCCTGAGACGGTCCATCAACAGGCTGCGGCTGTTGCTAAATGACTGGCTCAGTGACATATCGAAGAATCTATTTGTTGTGCGCAACACGCAACCAGCACCGATTCCGGGTTGCAGACCTATAGCAACCAAAAGGTGTGGATGCACATGGTGCCGGAACCATGGCATTAGTTTTGCCAGAAACACCGGCGAGGGATCAGCGCTAAAGCTAATGTGCACCCGGGGGGCAGATTTCTTTATATAACGCATAAACTCAAGTAAGCTCTGCCGGGCATGCGCATCGTCGAGTTTGACGCTATTGGCCTCAGCTAGTTGCTCTAGGAGCAAGGTAACCCGTATGTTTTCCCCAGTGGCTTCGCCGCGAATCGCGCTCGCCTGCATAGCCTGCTCTAGCTTCTCAAGCTCACGTATCAGCCGCCCGACATCGACGAGCCCGATCACAGTCACCGGCAGGACTGGAGCATTAGCAGCGTCAGGCTCCATGCATAATATCCTGGATAATGGCTTCTCGGTTGGCCTCAAGATCAGACAAAATGTACTCGAGCTGGTCATTAAGGTCTATCTGGTTGCCTACTGCTGCGAGCACATAATGGTTGATGATATCTGTCATATTTTGCTCAAATCTCTCAACCAGCTGTTGCTTTTCGGTCATAATTTGCTGCTGTACTTGCTGGCCAAGCTGTTCCCGCTGCTCCTCAATAGCAGTGTTGGTCTTTTGGATGGATTCGATAGCCAACTGCTTCGCGTCATTGATCGACTGTTCATATTTAGCAAATTCATCCTTGAGGTTTTTGGTAATTTCGCCCTTCATGAACTCGTTAAGCTGGCTAGTTGTAAGCCTCAGGTCCTGCTGAAGAAACATCGCATTCTCAGAAATAATTTTCTCAAAATGAAGACGCCCTCTGTTACGAAGCTCTTCCCGAAACGTATCATTGAATATATGCTCGACATCGTCTTCTGCAGCTTGTTGTATATCTGCAGGCGTCCCCTTACGTCTACCAGCACCTGGTTGGCCGAGTCTCAATGCGAGCCAAATAAACGAGCCTGTCGCGGCAGCGAGGCTTCCTAGTATCAGCAGTAATCCCCACATTGTCATACCTGCACTCCCACCATTTCTCTGATTTTCTCAATCATCGTGCTATAGCTTTAATAGTAAGTATATCGCGACTAGGCCTGTAACGAAAATAGTTAAGCCAAAAGCGACAACCTGGATCAATCCCCTTAATATTGATTTTTTGGCAAGCGGATTGCGTCCGATAGCAATCATACTGCTCCGGACGCCTCCATACAGCAGGCTTCCTGTCATAAACATCGTAATCAAAAGTACCGCAGAGCTGATATACAACCTGACTGTACTGACCGGTTTACCCGCCACAATATCGCCGGTTTTTCGCAAAAATGCCGGTACTGGAGGTCCGCTAACTGACACGGCGAGTGGATTCCGGGAAATTCCGATATCGATTTGCACGAGTCCTATTGCAACGTCCTTTTTGCCTGCCGAAGTTGTCAGGCTTGCGTTGCCGCTCACATTCTTTTTTCCATCAAAATTCCCAAGTGATTTTCCGAGAATGACCGCCTGACCGGCGTCGGCTCTCATGCCTACACCGTCAAGCGCAGAGATACTGATAATATCTCCCGTTTTGATCGGCCCATTCTGGGTGCTAACAAGCGCGTCGTACTTACCGTTTGATGCTACATACACCTGGTTTTTACTGCTATCGTCACCGAGAGAAACGACCGTATCATTGGCTGCAACTACGACTCCGTGCATCGCTTTGTCCGTTTTATTTGTCAATGCTTGAACTTTTTGACTATCCTTTGGGTCAAGCATCACGATCATACCCTTTTGAACGACTCCAGTTGAGCCGTACCCCTGCGAGACAGTCTGTGCATTTGCAATGCCCAAACAGGGCAACACCACACCGCAACCAACTACTATAGTGAGTAGTAGACGTTGGCTCAGGCGGAAACTTTTCTGCCGCGTACGCATATGTGGTAAGTATAACCGCTTTACCGTGCGACTGCTACTAGATTTTCGTCGAGCGGATCCACCGGCCCATCGGCAGGCTTGACGGATCAGCTTTCATCATATCGATGCCTAGGTTATACTGTCTCACTATGGCAATCACCAAGGCAATCATCCCTGTGGCTGGCTGGGGCACGCGCCGGCTACCAATCACCAAAGCGATCGAGAAATGCATGCTTCCTCTCGGCAACCGACCATTGATAGATTATGTCGTGCAAGATTGCATCACGGCTGGGATTAATGACTTTTACTTTGTCGTCGGTGAGCAAAGTGAGCAACTCCAGTCGTACTATCGTGATAACATTGCCCTCAATGATTATCTCAAGACAAAAAATGATGCGCGACTACTTGAACTTGTTCGACCGCCGCAGGTAAGTTTTCATTTTATTACCCAGCCTAGCTATGGTAAATACGGCACATCCGTTCCGGTCTCACTTTGTAAAAACTTCATCGATACAGGTGAGCAGTTTCTCGTCATCATGGGAGACCAATCATTTTTCCAGGCTGACCGTACTTCCAACGCCCAACGCCTCATTGCGCTCACTGAGTCATCGGGAGCACGATCTGGGCTGCTCGGTGTTTCCGTCCCGCCCCAGGATATCGGCCAGTACGGCATAATCGAGAAGGATGCGAGCGGGATGTACACCCGTATCATTGAACATCCCAAGCCAGGCGAGACCCAATCAACGCTCAATAATGCAAGCTTTTACCTATTCGATCAGGGGATATTCGAGTTCATCGATGATGACATGAACCGCGAGCACGCCCCTGGCCAAGAATATTGGCTGATAGACGCCCTCAACGCGTACGTTGCGTCAGGGAGCCCTGTGGCTGTCGGGGAAGCGAATGGAACTTACCTTGACTGTGGAAATGTGACCGGTTGGCTCCATGCCAATCAAGTAGTCATATCAGAAACTCACCCCGCAAACCTTTGATGTCTTCTCAATGCTACGAGGCTTAGCCCAATTTTAAAGATTTGAGATGCTTAAGAGGACAGTCCTCTAAAGCTAGATACATCGCGGTGGAGCAAGTTTGTTTTTGTCTGTAATGTTATTGTGTTATTTACTTTTTGCTATATCTGTTAGCGTATTTACACACAGTCGCATATCTTCAAGTGTCGTTGCCCGGCCC
>JAGOTO010000066.1 GCA_018061705.1 Candidatus Saccharimonadota bacterium
GTAAATGACCTGAGTCGTTCATCACTCCAGCTTCTCGAGAGCTATACCCTGACCATGCGTTTGCACGGTGGTAGTGCTCAGCCCGAACAAGAACCAGTTGCAGTGACGAGCCTACTTAATGATACGCTGCATTCCCTGTCACCGTACGCGAAACAACTGTCGATAACGCTCGAGCTCGATGTGCCGTCACGGCTTGAGCCGATCTTTAGCGATAGGGCAATACTACAGTCAGCTCTCCTGATGCTGGGACAGGTCTTTGTCGACGCTCAGTCACAGTCCGAGCCAGACCAACCCGCGGTTCTTCGGCTGGGGGCTCATCGGAGTGGCTATGGAGTGGTGACGGGATGGTATAGTCAGAGCCTACAGCTGACTTCTGGTGCTCTCAGACGTGCCCGAAAGCTGGGTGGATGGGCGCAACAGCCGTACAGTGAACTGGTGAGCGGGCCAGCGACGGGGCTGTTTATCGCGGATAGTCTTTTGGCCTCAGTCTCGACCACTTTGCATGTTGCCAAATATCACAATGCGACGGGGCTAGCGGCGACGTTGCCATCCTGTCATCAGCTACAGTTGGTGTAGGATGAGTATCGTATTGGTAGAACCCGACGCGATACTTGCGCAATCGTACGCGGCGGCTCTCGAGGAAAAAGGATATCATGTGGTTAGCGTCCGGTCTGCACAGTCAGCTATCGAAGCGGCAGATCTGGATCGGCCTCGTGCTGCGATCATTAATCTTGAGATTGCAAGGCACAATGGCGTGGAGTTGCTGTATGAGTTTAAGAGCTATGCCGAGTGGCAGTCGGTTCCGGTTATCCTGCTCGTCTCACAGCTCAATCATGATCTGGCCGATTCTGATCTACTCAAATCTGAGCTTGGCGTTAGAGCGGTGTTGGTCAAAACTCGTATGACTCTCGATGATCTTTGTGACGAGCTTGTAAGGGTCGTAGGCACGGCCCTATGAGCCGATACCAGACAACAAGGGTGATCGTACTATCCCGTGTCGATTACGGGGAAGCCGACAAAATTATTACCGTCCTGAGTGACGATCAGGGCAAACTCAGCCTCATGGCAAAAGGCGTGCGTCGTGTTAAGAGTAAATTGGCAGGCGGGATCGAGCTCTTTAGTACGAGTGAGATTAGTTATATACCAGGACGAGGAAGCATTGATACGCTGGTATCGGCACGGCTTGTTAAGCATTACGGATCAATTATCCAGGATATGGAACGTACGATGCTGGGATATGAACTCATTAAACTACTCCACAAGGTAACGGAGGATTCACCGGAGGAGCAGTATTATCAGCTTCTCGAGCAAACATTTTTCTCATTGGACCGAGGCATCGTATCTGTTGAGCTTGTCCGGAGCTGGTTCTTGGCGCAGCTTCTCCGCCTGTCTGGACATACGCCCAACCTCATGACCGATACCGATAATGTAAAACTTGATGCGGCACGCACCTATTCATTTGACTACGACGCTACCGCATTTTTTGAACGGTCTGCCGGTGACTTTGGGAAAAACGAAATAAAGTTTTTGCGGCTTCTTTTCAGTGATGCCCCACTAAGTGTCGTATCAAAGATCGAGAATGTGGACGTGCTGTGTCGAGACTGTGCGTCGCTCGTCGTGATGCTCAGAAACATTCACATAAGAGCGTAGTGATAGCGCCACGCATAGGTACTCGCGTGTCTAGTCGGGGATGATCATCATCGAGATGTGGTATAATTCTGCCATGAATGAACCGCAGAACGAGGTGAAATTAACAGGGGCGGATAACCCAAGTGGCGTGAAACTTGAGGATATTGTTAGTCTATGTAAACGGCGCGGGTTCATATATCCGGGGAGTGATGTCTATGGTGGCTTGGCAGGAACCTGGGACTATGGCCCCTACGGAGTGGCATTAAAACGCAATATTTTACAGTTGTGGTGGAAGATGTTTGTAGAGGAGCGTGATGACATGTACGGCGTCGATGCCGCCATACTTATGAACCAAAAAGTTTGGCAAGCCAGCGGACATGTTGATACATTTACTGACCCGCTCATTTCGTGCGGCAACTGCAAAAGAAGGTACCGAACGGATCATTTAGTCGGTGATAATTTGCAGAAAGCCTGGGAGTATCGTAAAGAGGTTGGCCGGCTCGATGAGGTACTTGATGCTCGACTATTCTCTTTGGAATCTGATGATCCACAAGAGGTTATTCAGGCATACGTGGGCGAAAAGGCGCAGTTGAGTTTAAATGAATTTTTGAACGAAAAGGTACCATGTGAGTACTGTGGGAAAAAAGAGTGGGGGTCACCTCAACAGTTTAATATGATGTTTGCGACAAACATAGGCCCGGTGAGTGATGATGACTCTGTATCGTACCTACGGCCAGAGACAGCGCAGGGGATTTTTACGAATTTCAAAAACGTGGTCGATACCATTTATCCGGATGTGCCGTTTGGGATTGCGCAACAGGGCAAGGCTTTTCGCAATGAGATTTCACCGCGAGATTTTGTATTTCGCAGTCGCGAATTTGAGCAGATGGAGATCGAATATTTCGTACAGCCAGATACATGGGAAGAAAATTTTGAGCACTGGGTTACGCAATGTAAAAAATGGTTTAGTGCGCTTGGCTTACCAGATACAAGCGTGCACGATCTCGAAGTAGCCGAGGCTGACCGCGCCCACTACAGCAAACGCACGATCGATTTTGAATTTGATTTTCCAATTGGCCGGGAAGAGCTGATGGGGTTAGCCTACCGCACTGATTTTGATCTTATGAACATCCAGAATGCCGCCAAAAAAAGTATGGAGTACCGGCCAAAGGATGGTAGCCCAGCCTATGTTCCACACGTCATAGAACCGAGTTTTGGTGTGGAGCGAGCGGTTATGGCAGTGTTGTGTAGCGCCTATTGGCACGATGACAAAAACGATCGTATCGTTCTACGCTTGCCATACGACTTAGCCCCTGTGAAGGTGGCGGTTTGCCCGCTGGCCAAAAATAACCCAGATCTCGTCGCAAAAGCCCGCGAAATATATGCCAATCTTAAGAAAGAGTTTGGTGCAGTGCTCTGGATAGACAGCGGCAACATTGGCAAAAATTACCGTAAAATGGACGAGATAGGTGTTCCCTATGTGGTCACCGTAGACTTCGACACACTCGAAGGCGATACGAAAGACACAGTCACCGTCCGATCCCGGGATACGACCGAACAGAATCGCTACAAGGTTCAAGATCTCATCGGCGTACTTGGCGATACCCAGGCCTCAATATGAGCCAGAATTCGATAACACGGCACCCACGGAACTATGCTTTTATCGATGGTCAGAATCTTCATCTTGGAACAACGGGCGCTGACTTACCTTGGAAGATCGACCTCAACCGTTTTCGAGTATACCTGAGGGAAAAGTATCAGGTGGAGAAAGCCTTTTACTATCTTGGGTATGTGCAAGACGGGGATGATATTCAAAAGCTGTACGAACGAATTCAGTCTGCGGGTTTTGTGCTGATATTCCGTCAGCATAATTCTGCTATGCTCGGTAAGAAAAAAGGAAATGTCGACTCAGATATTATCTTCAGTATTATGAAACGACTGTATGCTCAAGAAGATTTTGATAAAGTTGTGCTTGTCTCTGGCGATGGGGACTACAAAATGCTCGTGGATTTTCTCATAGCGGAGCGGCGGTTCGAAAAGATTTTATTCCCCAACTCTGCCTACCGATCGTCCTTGTACAAGAG
>JAGOTO010000067.1 GCA_018061705.1 Candidatus Saccharimonadota bacterium
TAACTTTACGCTTATAACAGTACTCATACATACATAGTATATAAAAAGTAGGTTTCCGTCAACAACATTTGCTTTTAATAGAAAATATGTAAAAACTATTGACAAATCCAGAGAGAGAGAGTATTATAGCGCTTATGACAGAAGTAGCAAAGACTAATCAACGGGCTGATGATATAGGTGTATTAGTAAAGGCGTATGACTGGTTACGCGGTGATCCCACTCACTACTCAGCGGGGTGATACGGGTCAAGCGCATATTGTTGAACTCTCGGCTAAAACAGGAGGCAGAGACATATCTCCGGGCCAGGAAGGTATATACTTTGGCCGAATCGAGACCTTCAAGCACAGCGGTTTGCAGATATCTGTGGGCAGTCTCAGACTCGTAGACCATGCTGATCAATCAAGTTGGCATGATTATCTGCCGACTCTGCAATTTGGTCACGACAAGGGGCAGTTAGATATTGCGGCTATTGAACACTATCGCGATAGATTTACGGACGCTAGACTTGCTCGCATGGCTATGAATGCATCAGTATTGATGAAATCTTTAGCGGAATAGCCAAAAAATCGTTGCTAATATGTTCGCGGTTATCGCCGGCGAGTTTTTCGATGAGTGTGTCAATATTGCCGCTGAGCGTCCAGGACGTTTCTGTCTAAGCAGCTGAGACGCTGGTCGTTGATTTGGTGGAAGCCCGTCCTCTAACAGATAGGGAATACGTGAATTGAACTACTGGCCGTCGTTGATAAGGGAACGGTCATAGTCGGCCAGTTTCTCGATGAGGTCGTCAATATCGCCATTCAAAGCACCTGGAATGTTACTACGGCTGTAACCAATGCGGTGGTCGGTTATACGATCTTGTGGGAAATTGTAGGTGCGGATTTTTTCGCTACGGTCACCGCTGCCGATGAGTTTTTTCCGGGCGTCACTGAGCTGTTTGGCGTCCTCATCTATCTTTATTTGGAGCAAGCGGGAGCGGAGGACGCTCATAGCCTTGGCTTTGTTTTTTATTTGCGATTTTTCATCTTGGTTGGCGACGACAAGACCGGTGGGCAGGTGAGTGATACGTACGGCCGAGTCAGTGGTGTTCACGCTCTGTCCACCATGGCCCCCGGCACGAAACACATCGATACGTAGGTCGCCCGGGTTTATCTCGATGTCAGTTTCTTCGGCTTCGGGCAAAACTGCGACAGTCACCGTCGATGTGTGGATGCGCCCCTGGCTCTCAGTAGCAGGTACGCGCTGCACACGGTGAACGCCGGCCTCAAACTTTAGCTGTTTATACAAATCACTCCCGACCATGCTAAAAATTATCTCTTTAAAGCCGCCAACTTCACTTGGACTCTCACTGACCAGCTCTGTTCTGAACCCCTTAATTTCACCCCATCGTACATACATTCGGTAAAGTTCTGCGGCAAATAGTGAAGCTTCGTCGCCGCCGGCACCGGCCCGTATCTCCACGATGACATCCTTTTCGTCGTTGGGATCTTTGGGGGTCAGAGCCTCACTGAGGCTTGCTGACAATGTATCCAAACGCGGGCGTAACGACTCAAGCTCAGCGGTAGCCATATCTGCGATAGCCGGGTCGGTATCTTGAGACATAGCTTCAGCATCTGCGATTTCTCGTTTTGTCGCCGCCAGCTGAGTAAACAGCTTCAAAATATTTTCAAGATAGGCCTGTCGTTTTGCCAACTTCGGGTAGCCGGGATCCGAGTATATCGAAGGATTCTCCAGCTTGCTCTGGAGAGTTTGGTACTCATCTCGTAGCGATTGTTCTTTCTGATCCATATATGCTCCTAGTATAAACAAAACCGCCGAAAGGATGATATTTTCAGCGGTCTTGAAGGAAAATAGCTACTTATCGTCGGTTTTTTCGTCAGTGGCTCTCTCGGCCTTTTTCTCGGCGCGAGCGGCTGCTTTTTTGGCGGCAGCCATGCGTGCGTCTTTGGCTTTTGCGGCTGCTTCGGCGCGTGCCTTGTATTTGTCGACGCGACCTTCTATATCCAAAACGCGCTCTTCACCAGTAAAGAAGGGGTGAGAGCTACCAGTGATGTGAACCTTTACCAGCGGGTATTCAACGCCGTCGATCTTGATGGTTTCATCGGCGGCAACCGTTGAACGGGTCAGGTAGGTTTGGTTGTTGTTGAGATCCTGAAATACGACTAAACGGTAATCTTTTGGATGGAGATCCTTTTTCATGTGTTGTAACCTCTGCCCTAAAAATGATTGTTGTATGCTTGGCCTTCGGGTTAGCAGTGGGCGTGCTGCAGTCCGACCTATCCCAAACAATTGCTAGTTAGTGTACCACCCCTGTTACCGAAACGCAAGGCTACATAGTATGGATTCGTTGCACTTTTTGCCTCCGTCTGGTATGCTATGAGGGTAATAATAAGCTAAGCAGGTGTTGAGTAATTGATCCTCCGGCATGTGGCCTTGTAAGCACATGTTTGGTCGGCTCCACCGGTGTAAAAGGATTGGAATAGCATCGGCTTAAATTGCAAAGGTCCACGAGAGGACTGCGCAATCAGCCGACGTACAATTCCATGCGAGAAAGGAGTCTGCATGTCAGACGTAGATATCAAACAATTGTTGGAGGCTGGAGCACATTTCGGCCACAAAACCGAGCGATGGCATCCAAAGATGGCGCCATATATCCATAGTAAACGGGGTGGTAGTCATATCATTGATTTGACCAAGACGGTCGCCAAGCTGGAAGAAGCGCTTGATTATGTCGAAGAGATGGCTAGCAAAAATCGACAGATTCTCTTTGTCGGTACAAAGCGCCAAGCCTCCGACATTGTACGCACTCTCGCTCAAGAGACTGGCCAGCCATACGTCACAGAGCGTTGGCTCGGTGGTATGATGACCAACTGGAACACCGTCGGCACACAGATCAAGTATCTGGTTGATCAGGAATCCAAGATGGCAAGTGGCGAACTTGCAAACAAATTTAACAAGCTTGAGGTGCAGCGTTTCCAGGAAGAAATCGATGCCATGAATGTCCTCTATGGCGGTATCAAAGAGCTTTCGGCGAAACCAGGAGTCGTCGTTATATTTGACATTACCCATGACCAAAACGCTGTCAAGGAAGCGACCAAGCTGAAGCTGCCAATTGTTGGTGTGTGCGATACCAATGCTAACCCGACAGGCATAACATTTCCGATACCCTGCAACGATGACGCGATCAAAACGCTCCAGTTGCTCGCTGATTACTTCAAAGCAGCGGTAATGCGAGGGAAAGCAAAATCAAAAACACCAGAAAAGTCCGAGGATCAAAAGGACTAATCAATCCAGGCACGCTGTATGTGGGCGGGGTGGATTGGGCCAATGCGATGATTGTGCTCGCAATCAGGATTTAAAACTTAAGGAGATACAACAACTATGGCTATTTCAATTGAGGATATAAAACGGCTACGAGAACTAACGGGGGTTGGCATGACCGATGCAAAGCAAGCTCTCGATGCTACTGATGGCGACTTTGATGCTGCGCTCAAAGAAATGCGTCAAAAGGGCTTGACCAAGGCTGAGAAGAGAGGTGAGCGAGAGGCAAGGCAGGGCATCATAGGCACATATAACCACGATGGTCGCATAGGCGTCATTGTTGAGGTAAACTGCGAGACAGATTTTGTAGCACGAAATGACATATTTAAAGATCTCGTCAAAGACGTTGCTATGCACGTTGCGGCAAGCAATCCAGTGT
>JAGOTO010000068.1 GCA_018061705.1 Candidatus Saccharimonadota bacterium
AGGTTACATTCTGGGAGAATCTGAACAAGGATGGAAAAGTTGCTAAGAGCATCGAGGACTTTAAGAAGAAGTATCCAAACGGGCCGGACTGCTCGCAGGTAAGCAATGAGACGCAATCAACTACAAACACAAATACACAGGGAAGTAATACTCCTACAAATACGACGACAAACAACGCAAACCGGTAGCCGATCGGTGTACCCAGAAAGACCGCCACATATAAAGATGGCGGTCTTTTTTATGCGGAGTGTTTTGATTGGCTCGCCGTAATGCATGGTAGAATATCTATATGAAAAGCGATAAAAGTATTGTCGTAGTCGACAAGCTGACAAAAAAATATGACGATAAAGCTGTTGTCGACGGCATTTCTTTTTCGGTCCGTGAGGGTGAAATATTTGGGATACTGGGACCGAATGGAGCCGGCAAAACAACTACACTTGAAATGATTGAGACGCTGCGACCGATAGACGGCGGCTCTGTTGTGCTTGACGGTATAGACGTCTCGAGAGAGCCGGAAAGGGTAAAGGCTCTCATCGGTGTCCAGCCCCAAACAGCATCATTTGAGGAAAAGACTAGACTTACGGAGTTGCTCGATTTCTTTGCGTCAGCATACGGCGAAAAAGTAGACGCTATGAAATTTCTCAAAGATTTGCAACTCGAAAATAAGGCAAAAAGTTATGCGGAGCAGCTTTCTGGTGGGCAACGCCAGAGATTTTCTATTGCGGCAGCATTGGTGCATGGCCCAAAAGTTTTTTTTCTCGATGAGCCGACTACGGGTCTTGATCCACAAGCACGGCGTAACCTTTGGGAGCTGATTCAGCAAATAAGAGACAGGGGTGTAACGGTCATTATGACGACGCATTATATGGACGAGGCCGAACTGCTCTGTGATCGAGTAGCGGTCATGGATGCCGGTAAAATCATCGCTTTGGACTCTCCCAAGAACCTCATCTCTGAGTTATTGGGTCGTGGTTTTACCAAACAGCAGCACGTCGAACAGGCCAATCTGGAAGATGTGTTCATCGACCTTACCGGGAAGGCATTAAGGGATTGATGATGAAAAGGAAACTATTGCCCGTTTATACATTCGCCAAGATTGATATAAAACGACTATTTCGCGATCCACTCGCCCTATTCTTCACCTTTGTTTTTCCTCTCCTGTTTCTTTTTGTCTTTGGGGGTATTTTTGGCAAGGATTCCAGTGTAAGCTTTAAGGTCGCTGTGCTCAATGAATCCAAGAGTGTTTTTGCAGCAAAGTTTGTCGAGAGCGGCAAAAACGACAAACTGCTCAAGATCGACACGGACTCCGGCACGCTCGCCAAGGCAGAAGAGAAGATGGTTCGGGGCGAGCTTGATGCGATCATCGTACTGCCTAAAGATTTCGGTGAAAAAGGGGTATTGGGCTACCCAACAGGTACGGCCGAAGTACTGTACTCCAAAAACAGCGAACAAGCCGGTGCAGCTTTGACGGCGGTGATAAGTGGAATGTTTGAGGGGATCAATAAACAATTTGTCAATATCGACAAGCCGTTTACTGTGACATCAAGGTCGACCGCCCAGCCTGGGCTGACTCAGTTTGACTATGTATTTTCTGGGTTGCTCGGCTTCGCACTGCTCGGTGCAGGTATATTCGGTCCGACGAATGTCTTCCCTAAACTCAAGGAGAAGGGTGTATTACGACGTTACCATACGACGAGTCTACGGGTATGGCAGTATTTTCTAGGAAACGTTATCTCCAACGTAGTAGTGGGTGTCCTTTCGATCACGGCCATGTTTGTTGTGGGTGTGTTGGTATTTAACCTCAATATGCAGGGGAATTATCTCCTCCTTGCTGCGCTAATCATATTGAGCGCAATGATGCTTTTCGGGATAGGACTCGCGATGGGTGGATGGGCCAAAAATGAGCGTCAAGTTGCTCCGCTAGCGCAGATCGTCAGCTTCCCGATGATGTTTTTATCGGGTGTGTTTTTTCCACGGTTTCTCATGCCTGATTGGCTGCAAAATATCACTGCCTATGTTCCGCTTACGCCAGTCGTAGAAGGAGCGCGGCTTATTATCACCGAAGGCAAGGGCTTTCTTGACTTGCTGCCCCAATTCGGCCTCATCGCTGGCTGGTGTGTCATGATATATATCATTGCCTTTCGTGTATTCCGCTGGGAATAGACCCTAACCAATCGCTTTGTGGGTCGCTTGATCGGGGCTGGTATCAATTTTGGGGTGGGCTGATTGGAACGAAACGATAATCTCAAGGTACAATATTGCTATGACCGATACGTCCCCCACCTCACAGGGGCCAATTTTTATTTTGGCACCGATGGATGATGTAACCGATACGGTGTTTCGGCAGACGGTAGCTGATTGTGCGCCGCCAGACCTGTTTTTTACTGAGTTTGTGAATGTCGACGGGCTGATGAGTCCGGGCCGAGTGAATTTGCTCAAGAAGCTTCGCTTCGTTGCCCAGGAGGGCAAGGTCATCGTCCAACTGTGGGGGCTGCAGCCAGAAAACTTCCGAGCTGTGTGCGAGCAGATTGCGGACGGTACGTTTGCGCGCGAGCTCGATCTGCCAGATGACGTCAACTTTGCGGGTGTCGATCTCAACATGGGCTGTCCTGCCAAAAGTGAGGTAAAAAATGGAGCGTGCGCAGCGCTCATTAAGCGCGAAAACTGGCCGCATGCCAAAGAAATTATCTTGGCGGCAAAAGACGGTTTAGCTGGTCGGCTGCCGTTGAGCGTGAAGACACGAGTCGGTTTTAGCGAGGTTGATATGACATGGTTTGATTTCCTGCTACACCAAGATCTCGATATGCTCACTGTTCACGGCCGTACTCGTAAGCAAATGAGCAAAGTACCGGCCGACTGGGGTCTCATCGGCCGCGTACGAGAAATGCGCGACGAACTCGGCGTCAAAACCCTCATTGTTGGCAATGGTGACGTCATGTCTCGCGAGCAGGGCGAGGAGCTCGCTGCGCGCTACAAACTCGATGGCATCATGATCGGCCGCGGCATTTTCCACAACCCATTCCTATTTTCACAGGACAGTCCTCTTAAATGGGAAGATTGTGATGAAATTGGTAAAATCGATCTGTATCGCAAGCACGTGGAGCTCTTCGCGGCGACATGGAAAAATGGCGAACGGCCTATCCATACCCTCAACAAATTTTGTAAAATGTACATCCAGGGCTTCGACGGCGCAAAAGAATTGCGGGAGAAACTTATGAAATCCGAGTCAACTCACGAACTGTTGGTATTGCTAAGTAAGGCTAGAGTATAGTTATGCCATGCAGGTAAAAGCAATTATTGCGGACTCCGATGGGACGCTCGTAGATACCGTTGAGCTAATTCGTCGCGGGCAGTACGAAACACTTAAAACATACCTAACGCAGAGAGAAATAACGAGTAGTCAGGTGCCGGATTACGAGAATTTTCTTGCTGCTCTGCATGCATCTATTGGCGGTAGCGCAAGAAATACGCTTGAGAAAACTGCTAGGCTGCTCTTTCAGGATACTCCCGATGTGCTCGAGGCAATTGACTACGAAGCCCTACACGATCTGTTAAATCCCGTGCAGGATAAATTGGCACCTGCCTATGTCAGGCCGTATGAGGGGCTGGCAGAGTTGCTTCAGTTTCTCGGCGACAATCACATATCGTTCGCAATATCTACGAG
>JAGOTO010000069.1 GCA_018061705.1 Candidatus Saccharimonadota bacterium
TGAATGCTCGGCAGATTATTGAGGCAGGCGTTGACGTCATAAACTGCGGCGGCTATTTGCACGGGTCGGACCCTGTTGCAGCCTGGGGTCGTATTCAGCGCGTAGTGGGTAATTCCGAAAATTGATTAGTCGGCAGTCGGTATCGAAAACAGTTTGTTATCATCGATATAGCGAGCGATCGAGGGGGAAACGAATGGGTGTAGTCCCCGTTTTGAATTGACCATAGAACGTACTAGGCTTGATGATACGAGCGACATATCACCGAGGAGCGGAGCAAGGTGCCGAACATGTCGATCGATGGGAGGCAGTACCATATCGTGTCGTTCGACAAGTAAAACTGGCAGGTTGGCTAGCAGCCAGCTACCGCGTAGCCACGAGCCGATCGTTGCGTAGCTGTCGGCACCAAACACAAACCAAAATTTTGTGGTTGGGTACTTGGTGACGAATTCTTGGTAGGTGTCGTAGGTTTCTGTTGCAATACCTCGTCGTATCTCGGTATCGATGATTTTGATATGAGATCCGGTCTCCGCCCCAACATCGTTGAGTAGTATATGTAACATATCAAGTTGTTGAGTCGGTTGAACCGAGATGGTTTTGTCCGTTCTATTCCCAGAAGGGAGCAGCCAGACTTCATCGTATCCGGGTAGTTGAGCGCATTGTCGCAAAATTGCCTCGTGGGCGATGGTCGGGGGGCTAAAGCTCCCTCCAAAGACAGCGACAGTTTTTGATTTTTTTTCTGGCACTGCACCATTGTCTCATATTGTGTTGCGTAGATCATGACTCCGAGCGCGTCTCCGTGTATAATCATGAGCAGAATGAGTGCATTAACTACCAAGCAGCTTGAGCAAAAGGCAAATACTATTCGCGAGGATATCATCCGGATGCTTGAACATGCAGGAAGTGGGCATAGCGCTGGGCCGCTTGGTCTGGCAGATATTTTTACCGCATTGTACTTTTCAGTTCTTAGGCATAATCCCAAGGACCCGGACTGGAACGAGCGGGATGTGCTGCTCCTGAGTAACGGTCACTGTGTCCCCGTTCGGTATGCGGCTATGGCTGAGGCTGGGTATTTTCCGAAGTCAGAGCTAGCAACGCTTAGAAAATTCGGGAGTCGTCTGCAGGGTCACCCAGAAAGGTTACGCCTGCCGGGACTGGAGGGAACGAGCGGACCGCTTGGCTGTGGCCTGAGTCAGGCATGTGGCATAGCACTCGCAATGCGAATGGATGGCGAGCTATTCCGTCGGGTCTATGTTGTGATGGGTGACGGTGAGCTCGACGAAGGGAATGTCTGGGAGGCAGCAATGCTTGCTCCGAAGTACGGACTCAATGCAATAACAGCCATTATTGATCGAAATAACATTCAAATTGATGGGCCAACTGAATCAGTTATGCCACTCGAGGACCTTAAGGCTAAATGGGAAGCCTTCGGCTGGCATGTCCTTGAGATAGACGGGAATGACATTGAGGCGGTCATCGATGCTTGTGTTATGGCAAAAGCAATTACCGAAAAGCCAGTTTGTATCATCGCCTACACGATCCCTGGTAAAGGCGTAGAGTTTATGGAATATGACTTTCACTGGCATGGTGTGCCGCCCAATCATGAGCAGGCTCGCGAGGCGCTCCACGAACTTCGTACCTTGGGAGGTAAGATCAGGAGTGAACATGAGTAGCCAGAAATCCCGGAACATTAATTTTATGAAACCGAGTTTTTCAGTCAAGACGAGCGACGTTAAATCCAAAAATGGGGTGAAAAAATGAGTGATCTGTATCTGGCGGATGTAACAGACGAAGTGAAAAAAGAGGCTATCCGGGTTGGGTTTGGTCGGGGGCTTGTACGTGCGGGCGAGCGTGATCAAAATGTTGTTGCCGCCTGTGCTGACCTGACCGGATCGATCAAAATGGATGGCTTTGCGAAGGCGTTTCCTGAGAGGTTTATTCAGATCGGGATCGGTGAGCAAAACCTTGCGACAGTAGGGGCCGGGCTGGCGCTGAAGGGCAAGATACCATTTGTCGCTAGCTATGCCGCCTTTAGCCCGGGGAGAAACTGGGAACAAATCAAGACAACGGCGTGTCTCAATGAAGTACCTGTTAAGATCGTTGGTGGTCACGCCGGGTTGTATACTGGTCCCGACGGAGCTACGCACCAAATGCTTGAAGACATTGTACTGATGCGGGTGATGCCTCACATGGTGACAATTGTTCCGTGCGATAGCGCGCAGGCAGAGAAAGCTACCCTCGCAATGGCTCAAGATAATCGCCCGAACTATATCCGCTTATGCCGAGAAGAAACGCCGTGTATTACAACCGAAAAGACGCCCTTTGAGATCGGGAAAGCCTATGTCTATGCCAAAGGTGCAGATGTAACTATTATCGCCTGTGGAGTTATGGTGTATCAGGCCCTGCTGGCAGCAGAGCAGCTTTTTAAGGACGGTATCGATGCCGAAGTTATCAATGTGCCAACCATCAAGCCACTTGATTCTGAAACCATTCTCCGTTCTGTTAAAAAAACTCGTTGTGTCGTCACAGCCGAAGAGGGACAAATGAATGGCGGTCTCGGTGGAGCTGTCGCAGAACTCCTCGGCGAAAATGACCCGGTTCCAATCAAGCGTATTGGGGTGAAAGATCGCTATGGCGAGAGTGGGGAGGGCGGCCAGCTGATGACTCATTTTGGGTTAGACGCACAACATATCCGACTCGCCGCGCATCACGTGGTTGATCGTTGAAGTTGATCGGGGCTCGCGCCCAATATGGCTTTGAGTGCCATCTCGATGCCGGTGATGTTTTTCCCAGGGTCATAGCGTACTGCAATGCCATAATCCAGCATCGAAGTTGCGGATATACCGACTTTCTCGTGAGATTTTCTCTCGGGATTGAGGCGAGCTGCTCGTAAGAGTGCGTTACAAATTTTTTGTGCATCACTTCCGTTACGTGACACTGGGTTGTCGTGGAGGTTGCCGTCGAGCAGTACCACATCAAAGACTGGGTGATCACCACCATGCTCCGACGGTAACCCCTGCATCTCTATTGCAGTGACGCTGTCATCGAGAGTAGAGGCATGAACGCCGACGCCGCCAAGCTGACAAATCGATTCCAATACCTTCTCGCCAAATTTAGCATCGTCCTCACATACGAGGGCATAAAATCTGGGACATGTTTCTGATCGGGGCATCACGTATACCATATACGAGAGCTGTAGATATTCAAAGCACGAGCGGGTATACTTGGGAAGGAATCAATAAGGGGAGGGAATATGCCGATAACGTTACAGCAGGTCAGGACAAACTGCGCTAAGGCCCGGGAAAGGATGAATGACGCCCGGAAGGAGAAATGGGCATTTGGTGCATTTAATCTTGACGATCAGCCGACACTGATCGCCGTAGCGCGAGCCGCCAAGAAGCTAAACGCACCAGTGCTGGTCGAGGTGAGCCAAGGCGAAGTGTCAGATATTGGCATTGAAAACGTACGTGATTTGGTTGACAACATCAAGTACGAGTATGGTGTCGAGATTTACATCAACCTAGACCATAGTCCCAGTGTCGAAGCAGCCAAAAAGGGGATAGATGCAGGATATGAATTTATTCACATTGATGTGTCACAGGCGAATCACGAAGCCTCGGACGAGGAGAT
Organism: Candidatus Saccharimonadota bacterium; assembly: GCA_018061705.1. Next base: position 3,628 of record JAGOTO010000069.1, read on the forward strand.
AATCGCGGCAACTCGTGAAGTGGTTGAGT
>JAGOTO010000070.1 GCA_018061705.1 Candidatus Saccharimonadota bacterium
CTTCGAGCCTCATGGCGGACCGGGGTAAGGTTCTGTCGGCTAACATCACCGGAGGAAACTTGACAGCAAGCGGCCTCACTGTGCCCGACAGTGTACGTAACGTAACGTATGACCGCGTCGGGACGGTATACTACACGCTTGATAACGGAAGTATATGGAAATTCAAAAATAATACACAGACCCAGCTCTCAAATCCACTGGGATCTGAGGGAGCTATTGGAATCGCCGCGAATAAAGATGGTCGGACAATTGCTGTAGCTGCAGGTGCACACTCCTATGCAAAGTCAACTGATGGTGGTGTAACATGGTCAGAAAAATCATGCTGCGATGTGTCTGGAGCTGCACTTCGCTCAAGCGATGTCCCGTGGATGATGTCGTCAAATCGGATATATTCCGACTGGGGTGGCGGTGAAGTTGATACAAGTGTTATGAGTCAGCTAGCTTTTCAAGGTAATCGGCTCTGGGTTGCAGAGGGTGTTGGTGCTTATTATAAGGATCCCACAACGCCTGCAAAAGATTGGGTCGGTTACTCACGCGGCATTGAAAACATGATCAATCAGAACATTCGTGCATTTAAGGATACGAACGGCAATAGTCGAATTTATACCACTATGCAAGATCGCGGCGGCATGATGCGAAAATGGGTAAACGACATTTCTGAAATTAGTAGTCCTGCGCCAAGTACCTACCAGCCTATGTACCATCTTTACGATGCACTTCGACATGGACAGGGACTCAGTGCCAGTCCAAATGGTAAGTATTTTGTGACGACTAATTACAGTTTCCAGGGGCACGACCGACTCATCTGTTCATCTGATAGTGGCGATACGCTTAAGCCATCCAACAACTTAGATACACCGTGGAAAGCTATTGGCTCATTGTCCGTAAATAACAGCGGAAAAGCTCTCTTTGTACCCTACAAACCACAAGAATTTGGTGGTGCCTATGGCGTGATTGATTGTAATGCTGCAACTCCTACGATGACCATGAAGACTTTTCCCTCAAATATTGCTTGGGCTGCTACTGACATCGGTGGGTATTACCTTACGAAGACTCTGGCGGCAGTTGACGACAACAATGTCTTTTATATGGCAGTTGTGAGCGGCACAGGATCTGGCTACAACGCAGATCAAAATGCATTCAATGTGTACTCATCGACCGACCTCGTAACATGGCAGTCGGTAGGCAAAGCAGGCCCCATGAACGACTCGATGTTCCACGGTAAAATCAAAGCTGTATCCGGTAAGCCTGGTGTTATTTTTGCAGCCAACGGTGACGCGGGTGGCGATGGATCAGTCTGTGGTAATGCTTCGTATGTTCGTTCGCCAGCTAGTGGTGCGTTCAAAGAAATCCCTGGCATTACAGAAGCACATGACTTTGGCTTCGGACTACCTGCAACAAGTGGCGCATTCCCGCAAGTATATGCCATTGCCTGCTATAACGGTCAGTTTGGTATCTGGACCTCAACAAACTTCAATCCTGACACCACCGCTGGAACCTGGGAGCGTGTCGACAATGATACGCTGTACACCAACCCAACAGCAGCTTCCGTTAAGCCTACCGTCATAGATGGCGACAAGGTACGAGTCGGCTGCTTCTATATCGCAACTCGCGACAATGGTGCTTACTACGCCTGTAAAAAGTAGTCATGCCACAAAACAATAGTGCTAATAAAACCCCCTATCAGCCACCCAAGAAAAAGATTATCCCCTTAAAAAGTAGCGCTGGGCTCATCCGTAATCTCCCAAAAGACATCCGTTCGAATAAAATTAGCGCCAGTAAAGGCATGCTCTATATCCTGATTTTTATCGTTCTTTTAGCTGGTATCGCCTTATTCGCCAAAGCATCCGGTCTAATAAAATAAGATATCTAGTCTAGCGCGGCCACGAACCGTCATAGCGTGCCCATCCAAGGTATGGATTGGTCAGACTTCTAATAGAATGTTTCCAGATTGGCAGCCTATTCCCCGCATACCCCTGAGTCGAGATGACGTATCCATCTCCCAGGGCTATGCCGACATGTCCGTCAGCCGACCCGCCATAGAAGACAAATGATCCGGCAGGTGGACTAGTATCGGTGTGAATAGTTCCCTTTTTTAAGCGAAAACGATAATGGCTCATGGCTGATTCGGCTCGGAACCGCGTACCATAGGCAATCTCCACAAAGGCTTCGCATTTCCCCGACCAGTAAGCACCTAGCTTATCACTCCAAGCCGGGCTCTTTGATTTCATTTCGGTCTGCGCCCAAGCAATAGCACGCTTTTCCAGTTCGGTCGCGCAATCGGGGGCTGTACCAGCTACAGGGTATTGTTTTTGAGTGAGCTGTAATTGGTCCTGACCCAAGCGCTCGACGACAGCATGCTGCTGACAGCGCACTAAATGGTCTGAATTCGAATAGGAAAAACTCTGATTGCCCTGAATAATATACGTCCGGATATCAGGTGTAAGGCCAGTGTAGAGCTGCCCATTCATCCAGCTCTTCATCTCGCGCACACCAGTCTCAGCCCGCCAGACCAATGAGCCACGCTCGAAGTCTTGCCGCACCTCACCCATCCATTCGTATTGTTCGCTTTTCGGTAGACCAAGTTTGTCGCTCGTACTATCGGCCAGATAGTAATCACGCAGGGCACCACTAACTGCATAGATAGACCCTTCGCGTGGCGCAATTATCTCGGTTGTTTGCAGATTACCACCGTCGAATGTTTGGCGCACCCCCGTACTAATGATTATTGCAGGCCCTACTGCAATGCCAATTTCAACCTCATCAAAGTTCTTCGCATACTCCCATATTTCCCGCGGCACAGCATAGGCTACTCCACCACAGCCGGGCGCAATAATAGCCGATACCGTATTATCTTTAGAGTAGTTTTGTGAACACCCGAGATCGGTGACAGCTAAGGTCATGCCTTCCGGCTTACCGAGCGATTGGTCTCCACCAGACTCTACATAAGTCTGATTGACAGCTTGCACCGCAATGGCTGGCGCCTGTCGTACTGCTGTCCCAGCGCGAGCCTGGGCTGGCATCAGTAGAGCTAAAATGATTATTAAAATGCCTAGTGCGGCTAAAAAAATACTATTGCTTTGAAAGAATATAAGCTTACGAATAGACGGCTCCCCCTTAAGCGCCAATTAAGTAAGTGTTTGTGGCGCCATAGTACTAGGGTGAGCTTTTTTTATGCAAGCATGAGCAAATTAGTTTATCAGCACTAGGACAACGCGTATTGTTTTTCAACGACATCTTCTCCGAGATGTTTTTTAAGTCGAGCCCGCACACCCCCGGGCTGACGCCCTAGCTTCCTGCACATCTCTTCAATCGTCGCTCCCGCTTCGTGCATAGCTAAGAGCTCCTCATCATGATCGGCTCGCCACGGAGTAAACGCTTTGGGATACGTCTTGCGCATCTCGGCTAAACGCGCTGACCAGTCAGAGCCTTTTTCTACGCCGGCTATTTTTGCCGAAGATCGCTTTTTAGCATTATCTTCTAAATGCGCTAAGCGGACTGCATCCTCGGCTGAGCGGGTTAAAACATCCTGATTAATCGCCAGTGCGGTAGGGCTGACCTTAAGTGCCATAGAATTAATACCTATGAGGCTCAGGGTGCCGAGGCTACGCACGCGAGATAATGCAACATACCCCATCCC
>JAGOTO010000071.1 GCA_018061705.1 Candidatus Saccharimonadota bacterium
ATCTCCTGCAGACCTGTTTCTTCTCTGATCTCCCGCTCGGCAGTCCCCTTCGGCTCTTCTCCTTCTTCTACGTGACCCTTCGGAATAGTCCAGCGATTTTTAGCATCTTTGATCAACAAGATTTCCACAGCGGTGGACTTGGGGTTCCGGCGATAGACAACTCCGCCTGATGTTGTCTCATGTACCACTTCTTGTATCACTGGTCGACGCGTTACAAACTTACGAATACCATCGATTGGACGTTTGATACCATGTATCGGTTTGTGCTTGCGCTTCTGATCATCACTCGCCATTACATTGCCTTCTTCTTAGGGAGCGGCACCCTAGCTCCATTGGTGGCAGATTTCACCTTGGATGGCGCTTTCCTCTCTGCTACCTTCACCTCGGGCTTTGATTTTGCTTGGTCTGGGCCCAATTGGCTGGAGATCTGTGCTCCTTCAATGTTTTTGAGTGCAGTACCCAAAACACCATTGATAAACTTACTGCTATTGTCTCCTCCAAATGCTTTTGCGAGCTCCACTGCCTCGTTGATCACGACCTTCGGCGGCACATCCTTTCCGTAACGGAGCTCATAGAGGCCTATCCGCAGAACAACACGATCCATTCGGGCTATCTGCTCAAGGGGCCACTCTGGAGCAAGTGGTCGCAACTCATCATCAAGCTCTTGCTGATAACGGGCAACCCCTTTGACGAGCTCTTCGATGAAAAATACGTCGTCAACTGTTGATTCGTAGCGGACAACATTTCGCTTGAGCACGAGGCCCAGATCAAACGAAGTGTCGTTTGACTCACGTCGAAAATCCATCTCATACAGAGTCTGGAGAGCGACGATACGACCGAGGTGACGATTAGAAGCCATCGCCTGCTCTCGTGGATGTCCTTCTGACAATTAGTGAATTATACGTAGTATTCATGCTGGCACAGTCCGAGACAATACTGCTCTATGCACACCGTGGATTATTTGCCGCTCACTTCAGCCTTGAGAGCCTTACCGCTTTCGCGAGTTGTTGTATAGGCTTTTACTGGAGACTTGCGGTTGACGGCACGAGCCAATTTGAGGACAAGGTGGCTGCGACGTGCGCCGGTGGCGCGTGGACTAGTTCGTTTCTTTGGTTTACCCATAATGTACTAACTCCTTCTCGAAGTTTTTGATTAGTAATTACGATGTATTATACGCAGTTTTGCATGATTTCTCAAGTAGACTGAGGGAGTAGAATGCCAGATACTTGACATTTTGTGTTACCTGTGCTATTATAGTATTCATGAGTGAACATTTTCCAGTCAATAATCCTAGGAAATGGGCAGCATTGGTTGCGGCAGGCGCATTGGCTATTGGCGGATGCGGGGGCCAGGACAGATCGCCCAGTCCCGACAGTCGGCAGACTCAGTCTGCAACGGAAGAAATACCCGAGGGTTACGACATTAAACGATGTTTTATGGTGCGGCAAGACGGCGGCTTTAAAGATACATCGGGCGGGGAGCTGGAGCACGCTGGAGGTATGAATGCCTTCCTGCAGGTTATTTCCATGCGCTACTTGGGCGTCAGAGAAAAGAGCATAGTAGGCGAGAGCGTCTTTGGGTATGGAATGACAGCCCGAACAGCCCGTGCTACACTGACCAAGAAACATCAAGGGAAATACGACGCCAGCCATTTACCCTTAGGACCTGATTACATCGGATTTGATATTTACCAGAAAAAATCTGGGATTAATGATGGAGCTGTCATTGTAGCGGAAGAATCGCGGACCATTCCTGGCCCAAATCCGGAAGAGCGGGGGTCTGGTCCCGCATGGCCAGCATTTGCTGAAGTACCCTGTGATAGCAAGCCGGATATACTATCAGGTGCGTTAGCTAAGGACGTATTCGTAATCGTTCGTGATTAGGGTCTGGCCCAATACTGCATGCCTATAATCGGGTGGCCCCACGACTACACTAGTGGTCAAACTCATAAGGCATAAGACCGGGACGCTTTGTCTCTCTCGACCGAGATTTGTTTGACGCCACTTGATTATGCCGGGGGCCGAGACCAGCCACCGTATCCGCAAATATGCCTATACCGTTAGGCTGATGCTCGCTATGGAGCAAGCAGTCGACCTTTGGCTGTTCGCAACGGGACTTTTATGAGATCCTTCTGTAGCCGGCTTCGTAAAAGTATCTCATAACTCTCCAGTTGTCATGGTAGAGGCGTGCCAGTAGAAGCCTGGTTTTTTGAGATACAATTGGAGTGTCAGGGGAGAGCATTCGTGAATACCCTTGCAAGGACAATATATTTTCTCCTATGATAGCCTTATCCTCGGAGGCGGTGGCCAAGCCACACCAGTTTGTTACGACAGCGTTCGCAAAAAGTGCTTTGAATTTTGCAGCAAAGTACTGATCCTTCGCCTCGTCATAGCCTACCGTTGCTTTTGCCACTTCCCATTCATTCATGACATCTTTGGCCGGCTGTGAAAATACTATATTCTCTACGCTCAGGCTTGGGTTTCTCTCTGCGGCTTGACGGGACCGCTCTCTTCCAACATACGTCTTCGCGCCATTCGGGTTAAGCGCCACAAATGCTGGATCAAGATTGGTATCGTGTACTCCTGAGCATCGATTCGCATCCCATAGATGGGACAGCTCGTGATTCGACGTGCGGCCAGACGATGCCGCTTGTATTGGGTCAATGTAAAACCGTCCGTAGCCTTTTGACTTTGTCCCCATTTCCGCCAGTCCGCCCGTTTGATCAAGGTTTATTTGCACGACAACGACTTCGCTCAGTCCGACCTGCTGCACAAACTCCAGGGGAAGCGGAGCGATATTATTGATGAGCTGTAGATAGGCTTTCTTTGCAGCATACTCATCTTCTCTATGTCTGATTAGGTCGGGGCTAAACGGTGCTATGATGGAGGTACCGTATGGCGTTGTGTCAGTAGGCTGGATCAGCCTGACTCCGTAACGAGCTAGAAAATTTCTAGCCATAGTCTGGTACTCGGCTATAGGTATCTCGCCAGCATAGCTATTGGACAGATCTTGAGTGTAAGGCTCCAGTATTGCCCGTGGATCAAAGATAGTAAGGTCATATTTTGCGGCCGTCTCTTTCCGTAATCGCCAGAGGCTGTCCTCGGGGCTCTCTTTTTCCACTTTCTTATATGCGGGTAATGGATGCGCTAACAGCTCGTCGACGATAGCCTTATCCTCTGCTGAGGGATCGTGGCATGCGCGCGTTTCGACATCGGGCAGTGCTGCTGAAGAGTCGCGACGGAATGTCGAGCTTACGGCCTCGGCCGTTGTCTGCCCTCCGCGAAAACCAACCGACCCGTCATTACAAGCGGTCGTGCCCAATACCACTGCGACCGAAAAAGCCGCCGTAGCAAAACGCTCAGGGGTAGGCTGCATATCAGGCATTTCTCCGTTGTGTATAAGTCATAAAATATATTATACTATAGTTTTTACAAAAATACAATCACGTCATGCCATGCTTGACATTTTTTGTGACTTGTGTTATTATAGTTAATAATGAATACGCCTAAAGTAAGGTCATTAGTAGGACACTTCACCCAAAAGTAATCCTTTCTCTTCAGCACATTGTACCGCACTCTTGAAGCCCAGGCTTTGCCTGGGCTTGTTGTTTATGGTCCAGAGAGCCAAGT
>JAGOTO010000072.1 GCA_018061705.1 Candidatus Saccharimonadota bacterium
CGGCGTCACCCCACAAGTGACGGGCAGCCCGCGCTGTTTGGCGGCTATGATTTTCTCAAGCACGGCGCGGCTGGGCATGTGGCAGACGTGCACGGGACGGTCGAGGCCTTCTAGCGACTCTATGGCGATATCTATAGTGTCTTCCTCGGTGTGCAGCAGCACGACTTGGTCGCGCGGCCAGGCAGTGTAGATCTCTTTTAGTCGGGCAGGGTCGAGCGTATAACCGCCAGTCGTGTTGTTTAGATAGACTTTTAAGCCTATGGCGTTTTTCGCGGCCTCCGCAAACGTATCTAGGTTGTCCCCCAGCGAACCGTAGTGAAAGCCTATGTCGCACACGACTTTATGTATCGCTAGTGCAAGCTTTGCCTCAAGCCGTTCTGGTGTGGTGATTGGTTCGGTATTGTTTGGCATATCGCACACAGTCGTAAAGCCGCCCGCTAGCGCCGCCCGCGTACCGGTAGAAAAGTCTTCTTTGTCTGTCTGACCCGGTTCCCGCAAATGCACATGCACATCCACGAGTCCGGGTAGCCGTAAATCAGAATTCATCAGTACTTAGTATAGCCTAGCTTGTACAATCTTGGTACGCGAGGCAAAGCTGAGGTATGGGACGGCGCTGTTCCTCAAGTTAGGAGTCGCGGAAGAGAATGAGTGATTCCTGGCCAAATGATATCGGGGGAGTACTGAATCTTGGCACACATCGTTGTCATGAGTACCTAGTATACGTTATGCTTATACATAACATCATGACTGATCTAAACTGGAAACTACTCTGGAAAAAAACCAAACTCGAAAAGTTTGATGTCGCTGTCTGTATGGTGTTTGCCGCCATTATTTCCGTCCTGGTCTTTGTCGCGAGTCTCACTGGCTCTGGTGGTCCGTATGCGGTGAAACAAACCTTAGGCACATCCATCAATGGAAGCGTGAGTAACGTTCTGCACTGGCTCGAGTCTTTCGAGAAAGCCAACAGTTTTGTGACATTCCTGTTTTGGGGAGCGGTCGGCCTCGTGCTCTACATCATCATTAGTTCTCTACTCAGCATGAGCAAGGAGGTGGCTTACGAACAAGACTTGGGGAGTGATGATTATGTTCATCCTGCTGCCAAAACAAGTAAGGATATTATTGTTGCCGAAATCACGAATGCAGGGATGCTCGCAATAGGATTAATCGGTCTTGTTTTCAGTTTTGGGCTCGTTGCGTTTGGAATCCTCCCGACACTCATTGTGAACTCTCGGGCATTTGCACTTCAGCCTACACTAAACAACGGGGTTGGCCTTGCGGCTGCTACGGTCGTCATTGCGGCGGGTCTTTGTCTGGTCTGGTTTGTTGCCAGGCTGTGCATGCATCGCCGGGTAATTCTGGATGCATAAGCAGGAGGAAAACCAACCGTGGCAAAATTAGATAGACCAAGACGACTCCCAGAGACGCAGCACTCAAAAGACGATGCTCCCGACGTGATGGACTCGGTAGATCAAAGCGCAGATATGACATACCAAGGTGCGCCAATGGTTGGCCCAAAACCAGTGATAGTACCAGAAACAGACATCGCTGCCGGAACAAGGAGTGGCCAGGATTTTGCCGATGAATCGGTTGGGTCGGATAATGAACTACCCGTTCCCCGTGGTGATGACCTACAAACGGATGCTGCTGTCGATGATGTGCTGCAGAGCGACTCAAATGCCGCTCTTTCGCATGATGCATCGTTTGCAGCAACGGTTGCTCACGGTCGATCATTCGGTAGACGGCTCAAGGACGCGTGGCTAGATTGGTGGCAGAATCCATGGAAAAAATGGGGAAGTATATTGGTGGCTGTGGCTGTTGTGGCCGTCTCGACGTCTTTGCCTCCCGTACGTGCTGCGGTGCTCAATACGTTTGGGGTTAGATCGAGCGTTATCGTAACTGTATACGACGGAGCGAGCGATTTGCCTCTCAAAAATGCCACGGTGTCGGTCGGTGCTCTTTCGACCTTGACTGACGAAAATGGAAAGGCAAAGCTCAAAAATATTCCTCTCGGCGATCGGCAGATAGTCGTGGAGAAGACGGCGTTCGCTCCTTATCGGCAGCAGGCTCGTTTTGGGATGAGGGTTGTCGATCTGGGAGACGTTACGCTCAAGGCAGTCGGCATACAGCTAACGTATTCATTTACCGACTATCTCACGGGGGCTCCAATTTCGGGCGTTTCGCTCGAAAGTGAAGCTGCAACAGCTAAGTCAGACGAATCAGGAAAGGCTATCCTGACCATCCCTCCGGGTAGCACATCATCGATCATTCTCTCAAAAGGAGGATATCGGACAGAGAAGAGTTCTCCTCCAGGCGGAACAAAGGCGAGTATGGCTGTTGCATTAGTCCCGTCGGCAAAGGCGATGTTCGTCACGAAAGAGTCGGGTAAGTTTGATGTGTATAGGATGTATGTAGACGGGAGAGACCGAGAAGTTCTGCTCCCAGCTACAGGGACGGAAACGCAAAATATCAGTGTTCTGCCAAATTCTGACGGCACGATTACAGCTGTGGCTTCGACCAGAGATGACAAGAGAAATAGTGATGGGTTTTTGCTGACAGCTCTGACGCTTGTGGACTCTGAATCAGGAGAGCAAACTGCGATCGAGCATGCTGAGGATGTGACATTAATCGGGTGGCATGGACGGACGCTTGTCTACCGTCTATCGGTTGCCGGTGCGAGTGCAGCAAACCCAAATCGACAAAGGATGGTCGCCTATAACGTCGCCGAGAATAAGCGGTTTCAACTTGCAAGCGGTAACAATATCGCCGCCTATGACCTTATCGGCGACACAGTCTACTATACTGCCGGGTCAGCCAACCCTGGCGCAAACGATATGTTTGCTAGAGTTAATATCAATTCACTCTCAAAAAAATCGATTTACACAGGCAGTGTTTGGTCTCTATTGCGAACAGATTACGAAAAGATAAAAATTCAAACTCCGGACAGGTGGTATGATTACACAATTGGATCGTCATCCATCGTACCGACGACCCCCGACAGTTACTACACCTTCCGGTATTACGTCGACAGCCCTGATGGCAAGCGCAGTGTACGAACGGACGCTCGAGACAGCAACGGAGTACTGATGTTGCGAGATATAGCGACCGGAAGAGAAAAGGACGTTGCGATACAACGAAACATGCAAGCTCCGTTATATTGGCTTAATGATTCTGTCGTTGTCTACCGTGTTGCTGGAGCTGCTGAAGTCGCAGACTATGTGGTAAGTGTTGACGGTGGAGCATCGAAAAAAATCTCCGACGTGAGTCTGACCGGGATTCGTTGAGACCTGAGCAGGTCTCAAGGCTGTGGCCACTGAAAGTGTCATGTTTCTATCTACCAACCGATTTTTGCGATTGGCTTGGGGTAAAGGACGGGACCTCGTATGATGGATAGGTGAAAGTCCTGGCCCTACATGACATTGATGCGTTTCGCCATACAGTGCTTGAATACTATGAGCGCGCCGGTCGGCATGATTTGCCCTGGAGGGAGTCCCGGCCCGATAAAAGCTTTGATCCGTACCAAATATTAGTTAGTGAAATAATGCTACAACAGACCCAGGTCTCCCGAGTCATCCCAAAATACCTGGAGTTTTTACATAAATTTCCGACAGTCGATGCGTT
>JAGOTO010000073.1 GCA_018061705.1 Candidatus Saccharimonadota bacterium
CCCAGTGTCGAAGCAGCCAAAAAGGGGATAGATGCAGGATATGAATTTATTCACATTGATGTGTCACAGGCGAATCACGAAGCCTCGGACGAGGAGATAATCGCGGCAACTCGTGAAGTGGTTGAGTATGCGCGTTTTACTGGAGCATTGGTCGAGAGTGAACCGCACTATTTTGGGGGTTCATCCAATCTGCACACTGAAGCAATAGACTATGATGAGATCAAAAAGACATTCAGCACTCCTGAGGGCGCAAAATCATTTCGTGACGCAACCGGCATAGATACTTTCGCTGCGGCGATCGGCAATCTCCATGGCAAGTATCCTGTGCCCAAAAAGCTCGATCTGGAGCTCCTCCAACACATCAGGGATGCGATAGATTGCAACATCTCTCTTCACGGCGGCAGCGGTACGCCGGGTCATTTCTTTGCATCTGCCGTAAAGATTGGCGTGACCAAGATCAACATCAACAGTGATATGCGGGTGGCCTATCGTCAAACGCTCGAGAAGGCCTTGGCGGCAAACCCAGACGAGTTTTCGGTAGCAAAACTGGTGAACAAGGATGTTGTCGAGGCGATCCAGGCAGTGGTAGAGGAAAAATTGGCGGTGTTTAACTCTACCGGAAAAGCGGTCATCTAGCATGATCGCTCCTATCAATCTAGATCAGGGCTGACTTGCAGGAATACGCGTGGCTGTGGCACAATAACGATAAGCATGAAACAAGTAATGAGGTGGGCATGAAAAGAGATGAAGTGATTGATGTGCTGTGTGTCGGTGATGTAGTTACCGATGTATTTATCAAATTGCTTGACGATGTCGAGCATACCTTTACTAATGAACAGGGGAAATGGCTCGCGATACCGTTTGGCACAAAAATACCATTTGATCACACCGAGATATTGCATGCAGTCGGTAACGCTGCAAATGCAGCAGTTTCATTCAGTCGACTTGGGCTTAATGCTGCATTTGAGACCGAAGTTGGCGGCGACCAAGAAGGCCGAGAAATCGCCCGGCAGCTATCGAAGGAAGGCATCGACACAAGGTTTGTCCATGTCAACGGTGCAAAGCTGAGCAATATGCACTACGTTCTTTGGTATAAGGAAGAGCGAACCATATTAATTAAGCACGAGGAGTACGACTATCACTGGCCGCATTTTCGCAAGAACGAGATCCCTAAATGGGTGTATTTTAGCTCCATCTCAGAGAACGCACTCGAATACTCCGATGATATAGCAGAATGGCTCCAAGAACATCATGAAGTGAAGCTTGCATTTCAACCAGGAACATTCCAGATGAAAGCTGGAGTAGAGAGACTTAAGCATATTTATGCACGGACAGAAGTCGTCATATTGAACCGTGAGGAGGCTGTCTTGGTGACCGGGGGCGACTATGACAATATTCACGGATTGATAGATAGCCTGCATAAGTACGGGTGCAAGATCGTGGTCGTAACCGACGGGCCAGCTGGGGCGTACGCTTCGGATGGATCGCGTCGATTCAAGATGCCATTGTATCCAGACCCAGCTCCGCCATATGAACGAACGGGTGCTGGAGATGCCTACGCCTCGACTTTGGTGGCAGCCTTGGCCAAGGGCCATGACCTAGAGGCTGCACTGCAATGGGCACCGATAAATTCGATGAGCGTTGTCCAGAAGACTGGCGCACAAGCAGGCTTGCTCACCGAGAAAGAGCTCGATGTCTGGTTATCAAAAGCGCCTGAGTGGTATCACGTCGAATCATTCTGAGTCAGATCCTCGCTGATTGGGGCTGTGAATTTTTGGCGCCAGGCTGGACTCAGGCCGGGCGGAATACCGCACATACTGGGTCCATCGCGGTGTTTGTTGTGATCGACAAAACCCGCTGCGCCAGAATGTATGATAAAGTATAAGCAACATGTCGAGGGCATTAGCGTTATTACTTGGGGAAAATCCGGTATCGTTCAGACAGCAGCTTGCTGGCCTCGAACAGGCCGCTGGGGCCCCCAGTGCTGATATACGGCTTAGTTTGTCGGTATCGCAGGCTGCTCGTCAAAAAATTGCGGAGCTTGGCTTGGATCCGATCGATACAACCGGACACGAACTGTACCGTGTCCTGCAATCTCGTTTGCGCCGTGATGAAATCCTTGTGCGGTCTTCTCTCAATCTGCACGCAGATATTCCAGTTGTCGATATTTTGCACGAAGTCGGTCAGAAGATTGGTCAGATCGAAAGTAGTAGTGAATTATATGTAGTTAAGCAGTCAGTCATCAAGCAGATCATCAAAAAACTTAAGCCCAAATCGACCATGAAGCGGCTCGGCTACCGGAGTGTCGACAGCATGCTTAAGCACGAAGCTGCCGCCCAGTTATTAGCTGCGACATTGATGTGTGAGTCTTCTGACTGGCATAAGTCGAGGCTCGATGCCTATGCAAAATTAGAGACAAAAGATTTTGAGCTGCGGAAGCCGCTCTGTCTTGTACCTTCGGGTAAACGATGGCCGGCACTCGCAGATGCCTATGTCGAGCAGAGAAAGAACAACATAATACCGATTCCTGAACTCGGTAGTATCGTGATCGTGCCGATGTCGCACGATCTGCCTGGACTTGCAGTGACGACATTTGTGATCTCGCTCAACGCCATCAACGACATGCGAGCGTTAAGTACCTACCTCAAGCTTCAGCAGGTCCGTCCTGATTTTGGTCAAATATTGCGGGAGTCAGTGACCAGGGAGCCTCTCACAGAGGTTGAAATGGGAGGAAGATTTTTGTCGTGGAAGATAATCCACTGGTTCTATGGACATGGTCATTCCGATTTTCACCCTCAAATATTTGAGCCTCATGTCCAGCCGGAGGATATGGCATGGCACAACGTAGGGTCGGCTCTTGAGGGCTTGCACCCGACTCTCGCGTTTTGGCAGGAGACTGAGACTTTGGGGTTGCTCGATGGGCCGGATGCTGTTTCATTGAATATTCTGGATGTGGCACTGGGAGTTTGCAATGGGCTTGAGTACGGCGAAAGGCTGCTCAGCAATATGCGCGAATCCCTCGGTCGTGAACTTTTTGCACGGTATCTTCATCAAGAAAATTTGCAGCAGATGCTCGGTATTTCACTCGGGAAGCAGTTACTACCAGAGGCCGACTTCACCGGGGATTAAGGGACTGTCATGAGTAGACTCTACGGATTGTCTGAGATCAGTCGGTTATCGCTCGTACCCTTCATTGACTAGTTTACGCGCGTAGCGTAAATCGTTGGTGATAACATACAGTCGTTGGTCACCTGGTGATATTAACCCTGTTGCGAGCATTTTGCGACGAACGAATTTGTCAAGCGGCTTCCAAAACTTCTTCCCGATCAGAATGACAGGCACACGGGGCATTTTGCCAGTTTGTATGAGGGTGATGATCTCGAAAACTTCGTCGAGCGTTCCAAATCCACCCGGAAAACATATGAAGGCGTGTGAGTAAAATGTCATCATTACTTTGCGCGTAAAGAAAAAATTGAAGGTCATATGATCTGAGGTGTAAGGGTTGAGGTGTTGCTCGTGTGGGAGTGCAATATTAAACCCGATCGAGACGAGCTGCTCATCAAACGCCCCACGGTTACTCGC
>JAGOTO010000074.1 GCA_018061705.1 Candidatus Saccharimonadota bacterium
GGCTAAGGTGGCAGGAGGAAGATTCGTGTTCTCTGCTGTGAGTTCCTTAGATACTGAATTAAATTGCTTCTCGAGTCGGTTATTAATTTGGCTGGCTATATTCCGGCTTGTCTCGAGTATTTCCGCCCTTGACCGGTAATTTTCTTGCAATGAAATGACCTTGACGTCACGGTAAAGTCGGTAATAATCGAGCATATTGCTCGCTTCGGCGCCTTGAAACGCATAAATCGCCTGGTCGTCGTCGCCGACAGCAAGAATATTTGGTCGACCCTCGTTTACGGGGTTGTCAGTCAGTAGACGAACTAGCTGTAGCTGTGCCGCATTGGTATCTTGAAACTCATCAAGGAGAATGTACTGGTATTGCTCCTGAAGCGTGTATCGTAAGTCATCGTTGCGCTCTAGAACATCGATAGCGCGCAAGATCATGTCATCAAAATCGTACAGCCCTCTTTCTTGAAGGGCATTGTGATACGTCTCCAGGACATCTGCTAATGAGGTGACGCGCTTTGACTCCAAGCTCCCCCCGAGAGTGTATTGGCCTTTGACGTTTTTAACGAGCCACGAATTCTTCCATCGAGTAAGGGGTCTCGTTGAGTCTGATTCTTGGGCAGCGGTCAAAGCTAACTGGAGTTCGGTAGCCGCCAGATTTGTTAAGGCTACGATTGGCTGAGATGTAGCCCTATTCAGGCTGGGTTTATCAGTAAGAGCTTGGATTATCTCTGTGTAGACAGAAACAGCTGTTGTCAGCTTGGATGGCATGCGCGCAGTGTAAGGCTGGAGTATTTTGGCGAGAGCATTTTGAACGTCCTGGATGCCGTCGAGGTTTGTTTGTGCAATGATACGCAGATCCTCGGGTGATAACAATCCTCGCTTAATCTCACTAATCGTGCCAATGAGATCCCCAAGGTGGTGTCGGATTTGCTTCAGAGGGTTCCGGTAGTCAAGGTTTTGCACAATCTCTTCAAGTATCTGACGCTTGCCCAGCTCATCCACTGGGCGTTCGAGCCTCAGATCTGTGAAGTACTCCGGATAACGATTGATGATAGTGCTGCCAAAGGCATGGTAGGTATTGATCTGGACGTCATAGGCCGCGCTTCCAATGAAACGTCCAAGTCGCTCGCGCATATTGCGTGCGCCACTTTCGGTAAATGTCAGACAGAGAATGTTTTGCGGAAGCGCATCGGTGGCTTCAAGTATTTTTGCGACGCGGGCACTCAGTAGCTGTGTCTTGCCGGTACCGGGCCCTGCGATTACAAGAACAGGTCCATAGACTGTGTCGACCGCCTCACGTTGGGCGGCATTGAGCTGGCGGTAGACATCTGCAAATGAAGGGCTTTTCATCCTTCTAGTATACAAGCTACACCTCTAACCTGCTGCATCGATCGCGACTCGCTTGCCCGCACCATTCGGTGAGGTTACGCCTGCTTGCTACAGACAGGACATAGATCTTCTCTGTCAACAGTAGACGACCACTGCACGAGCCCGTCGCGTATCGATAGCATCTGGGTAAATGCACGGAGGTCGGCGGCATTTCTCAGCCACGAAGACATCCGCCCGCGCATGTGGAGATCGCCCCACATGACTGAGGCCCAGTTTGGACCGACAGGAGTGACGTAGATAGGCTCTTTCGGCCGATATGCAAGCTTTGGCCGGTTTTCGAGCTCACATACAATGTTGTGTGCAACAAAATCAGCGTCGTAAATTGCAGTTTGTGCCATGCCGCTGTATGGCGTTTCGGCATTGTCACCGATAATAAAGACATGTTTATCGCCTTCCATCCGCAGAAATTCATCGACAAGAACTTTCTTGCGCCCGCTGAGCTGGAATTGCGCATCATTAAAGAATGGATTATTCGCAACGCCAGCAGTCCAGATGATCGTATGGCTGACGATTGGCTTGCCAGAGACAGTTAACGCGTGAGCGCTCGCCCCTTCGACCTTTTTGCCGAGGTATAGTTTGACCCCGAGCTTTCTCAGCCGTTTCTCGACCGCTCGACCGACTGGTCTCGGCAAGCGCGGGAGGAGATGGGGCATGCCTTCGACGAGATCAATATGGATTGCCCGCCGCTTGATGCCGTGCTTTTCCATGATGTCTTTCAGGTACACCCCAAGTGCTCCTGCCAGCTCTATACCTGTTGGACCGCCTCCAACAATGACATAGTTGAGATCAGGTGCGTCCTCGGCGATAAGTTGTGCGTGCAGATGACGCTTGAATCGTTCTGCCTGCTCGATGCTCTTTATGCCGTAACTATTCTCTTCCAGGCCGGGAATACCGAAATAGTTCGTCACTGAACCAAGTGCGAAAATAATACTGTCGTAAGTCAATGGATCGGTCACATCTTCCAGCTTGAGCTGCTTTTTTGAACGGTCGAGAGACTGTGCTCGTGCATTGATGACCGTGACAGGGTCATCCGCAAATATCTCTTCGAGCGGGATTGAGGACTGCTCGCTACTGCCACCGGTCGCTGTCTCGTATAGAGTAGGATAATACAGGAAGTCAGTCTTATCAGAGACTAGCGAGACGTTAAGTCTGGCATCTTGGCTGAGCTCAAGCGCAGCTTTTATGCCGCCAAATCCTCCCCCGACTACTACTATGTTTCGCTTGGGATTCGATTTTTGATCTGTCATATTTACTTCATTGTATCAGTAAGCATTAGGATTACAAAAATGCATAGTCGTACAAAATATCCATCCTTGCTGTACATGTTCAGTAAGAGCAGACCAACTCCTTGTATGATGCGCCAGGGCAATTGTGCTAAGCTTAAGCTATATATGAATGGGCTTATCGCACTGCTACGAAAACAAGGATTTTCGGGAGAGCTAGATGATTCTCTTGAGACCAGAGATTATTTTAGCCACGATGCGAGTATGTTTGAACTTCGCCCACAGCTTGTTGCGAGCCCAAAATCCGTGCGGGATGTTGAGCGTCTCGTCCAGTTTGTCGCAGCTCACAAAAAGACGGATCCTGGGCTTTCTCTGACTGCTCGGTCGGCCGGCACCGACATGGCCGGCGGCGCGATCAACGAATCGATTATTGTTAATTTCGCGGCACATTTCACTCGGGTCAAGTACCAGGACGATATGACGGCAGTAACAGAGCCTGGTGTTTTTTATCGTGATTTCGAGCGCGAAACACTGCGGCATGGTCTGCTCATGCCTTCCTATCCTGCTTCCCGTGAGCTTTGCCAGATGGGTGGTCTCGTTGCTAATAATTCCGGAGGCGAAAAATCTCTCGAGTACGGGAAGGTTGAAAAGTTTGTGAAGCAGCTAAAGGCAGTCTTGGCAGACGGAAATGAATATACGATCAAACCACTCTCTAAGCTTGAGCTGGATAAGATCATGAGGCAATCAGATTTCGAAGGCAAGCTGTACAAGAGAATCTACCAGATTTGCGAGGACCATTATGACCTAATCAAGTCTGCCAAGCCGGCGGTAAGCAAAAACAGCATGGGTTACGGGATCTGGAATGTGTGGGATCGTGAGACGGGCGTTTTTGATATGACGCAGCTGATCATCGGTTCCGAGGGCACGCTTGGGC
>JAGOTO010000001.1 GCA_018061705.1 Candidatus Saccharimonadota bacterium
GGTTTAAGCTGCATGCTGCATGCAATATTCAAGGACAGCTAGCAGCTGTCTACTTTACTCCAGCCAACGAACATGACGGCCAGCAGATACCACACCTGGTGAATGACGCAACCGTCATTGCCGTAGGTGATGGAACCTACAATGCCAGCGTCATGCGAAGGAAGATGTGGAGAGAACATACAGCCTACATCTTAGCTCCTGTCAGGCTCCCATTAAAATGAACACACTGTCTCTTTCATGAGAGCCGGTATAATCATTACAAACAGAACAAGAAGCTCCTGAAACAATGGCAACTCCTCTTACTACGCAAGCGCACCAAGATTGAATGTACTTTTGACTATCTCAAAGAACATATGCTTCTTGAAACTTCATTCCCAAGGAGCGTAGAGGGCTATGCCCTCCACTACATCAGAGTCTTGTTGGCCTACCAGCTTCGAGTGGGGTTTTGAGACTCAGGTTCTAACTATTCGCTCCAAGCCCGGCGCGTATGGTTACAGCCAGCGCACAAGCTAACATGGTAATCTGCAATGCCCTACTCACCGATTGGGGCCGCTATGGACTGTTAAACGGGCCGCCAATAAGCCGAACTGATACTTAATCCCAGGCTTATATAGCAGTCCACACTATTGACTTTTATACATTCTTGTGCTAATATAGGATGCATGTCTCCTAAATCTTTAGAAGTTATACCAGCTCAAGCACCGAATCCCGCCCTTGACGATATCGTTAAGTCGCCTGAGGTCGAGTCCGGTCATGGGCCACGTCTGTCACTTGCAGATTATGTGACGGCAGCATCTGAGCTCAATTCCTACAGCGTGCCGGGATCCCTCGCGCAACTTGAACATGCCAAAGCTGCGGTCGGCTCCGTCACCGGTAATGAGGGTAGCCGCTGGGCTGGTAAAGTCCAAATCCCCGAAGATGTATACCAGAGAGCAAGGACTGTTGTAGAACCCGAATTCTGGCAATTAAGCCCGTCCGGTGTAGAGGTGGCGAACAAGGTCTCCTCAGCCAAAACATCAGCAGGACTCACCGGAAAAGAGGCTGGCATGTACCGAGCCTATCTTACTGAAATCAAGGCAGATGACACCTCTGATGCATTCGGCAAATTTCAAAAAATAATAGGGTCATTAAGTAATCTAAGTCAACAGATCACCCAAGCCGGCGGCAAGCCAACCCCAGACAATGAGCCTAAAGCACCGTCATTCGACGGGGAGTCCAGTAAAAACCCCAATGGCAGCGACGAGGAGGGCGAAAGATCAGCTCCACAGACGCCAAACCTTGAAACTCCTCGCGACAAAGCTGAAACGAGCGACAGAAACCCTACTATCCGATATGGTGTCGCTGAGCGTGCGCTGCGGGGTGAAGATGCGAGTTTAGTTGACGGAGCTAACCATGTCTACGGCGTATTTGACGGCTTAGGAGGTCATAGTGGTGGCGCTCTTGCATCCACAAAAGCTAGTGGTGCAATCATGAACTATTTTGCAGCCCTAAAAGGACCAGTAACGCCCGACCAAGCTATGGTACAGATGCAAGATGCTTTTCTTGCTGCACGTGCAGAGGTACCAGGCGGTGAAGGAGGACTTACCACTGCCGCCGTTGTTCGAATAGTTAGATTCAACGGCGAAACATACCTGATTGCCGGCAATGCGGGAGACAGCCGAATCATCCTACAACATGATGGAAGAATCAGTGATGTGACAAAGGAACAGGGCGAGGGTCGCTTAGTATTTAACTGCTTCGGCAGTCCAGAAGAAGAGGTCAAAGACGAATTTCAGGTGCATAAGCTTGACGAGGGAGATAAGCTGCTTATTTGTTCAGATGGAATCACCGGCGACTTGGATCATCAGCGTCTTACCGCTGAGGAATTTAATGATGCGTTTGGACAGGTTGACCCGCAGGCCAGCGCAGAACGGTTTATACAACTAAGCAAGAAGACAGATGATAAAACCGCTATAGTACTTTTTATAGGCAGGGAAGATGGAGATCGTGTCGGCGCACCATCATTCGACAAGGGGGGCGAAGGACAAAAAGTAGATAGTCAGAGCCTCTTGGCGGCGATACAAGCAGGAATTGATGAATTGAACAAGGCGGCCAAGGCGGCGGCAGAGCGGGCCGAGGCAGAGGCCAAGGCGGCGGCAGAGCGGGCCGAGGCAGAGGCCGCGGCGAGGGCAGCGGCCAGCGAGAATCCACCCCCACCGATTCTTGACCCTCGCGAGACACCAGTCGGCTATTCAGCATCACGGCTCGGGAAATTGACTCAGACACCACAGCAATTGACCGATCGTGCTCAAGGGCGACAGCACAGACAGAACCCCAATAATCCGTCCGACGTGAATGCTCCGCTAGGACGGTGGGGGAGAATACAACGGGCCTTGAGGCCTTGGAACACCAAACTTGCTCAAGACTTACAGGAGGCAGCCAATAACAGGGCGGTCCGCGGCAGACACGTAGAACATGCACGCAATGCTCAGGCCGCCGCCGAAGCTCAGGGTGATACAAGAGCGGCAGAAGCGGCCCGACGGAATGGCCATATACTCTCATATGGAGGTCTTCCACGGACTATCCTTGACCATTTTCGACCCGTTCGCGCTCACGACCCTCATGACCACAAACCGGGTCGCTGGGCCCGGATGGTTCCTGAGTCGGTGCAGCGCTACTTTGACCGATCGAGTCATCACCACTAGACGAGAATGGTGGCGTTCCGCCATAATCTTCGCATCAATAATCCCAAGAAGCGTCGGGCCGATAATTCGGTAAGTTTTCGGGGCCCGGCCGCATTGTAGAAACTCTATGGCCGACTCACGACTGAATACGTTAATGGTATACTGGGACCTATGGCGACGTATAAGGTGCTGCAAGATATCGAGGCAGAAGACAAGATCGTTGGACCGCTCACTCTCCGGCAGTTTATCTACGGTGCGATCTCTGTGTTGTTTTTGTACCTATCGTTTTACGGCTATACCCGAGGCTTTGCATTTCTGATTATATTTTTTGGGCCTCCGGCATTGCTGTGCGCGTTTTTGGCGATACCCTGGCGGGGCGACCAGCCCACTGAAGTCTGGGCGATCGCAAAGCTCCGGTTTCTTTTGAAGCCGCGCAAACGTATTTGGGACCAAAGCGGTACAAAAAACCTAGTGACAATTACCGTGCCAAGGCACACCGAAAGACATTTGACGAACGGCTTGACTCAGACAGAGGTCAGAAGCCGACTTCACGCGCTTGCGAGTACTATCGACAGTCGGGGCTGGGCGGTCAAAAACAGTCACATTAATCTCTCTGGCCAGTCTGGTTTGAGCGACACCAGTTCGGACCGACTTGTCGATGCCGATATGCTCCCTCAGGAGGTGAGCACTGTCGATGTCACGGCGTCCGATGATATGCTCGACGAAACAACCAGCCCGATCGCCCAGCACTTTGACTCAATGATGAATAGTGCAGCAGCCCTACAAAAACAGCAAATTGTCCAAAGCCTCAATGCTCCAGATCCAGCACTTTCAGCGTCGGGCCAACCTGTCTCAGATCAAATCACTGCCTCCGACCAGCCGGCAGACAATTGGTACACAACCCCGTACGTGGACACTCCACAAGCTCCCGTATACACGGCGGATGCGAGTGCTGCACAGCCCGGGGCTTATCCTACAGATACGTTGGCGTATGCGGCAAGCGTGCCAACGCCTGCCGAAGAAGCTCTACTAGAGAAGTCGCTCGCTGCCCAGGACAGCATGGGCATCGCCACCAATCACCTCAAACGTATCCAAACACCTGAGGAGCTACGGGCCGAACAGGCTATAATCGCACAGTCCCAGGCAAACGCTACCAAGATAGACGACAGGAACGAGCCGAACCAGACCAACCCAACCCCCAGAAAAGCACAAGTGACTTCAGATGACCAGGCTGTTATAATAAATCTGGCAAACAATGATGATTTGAGCGTCGCCACGATTGCCCGGCAAGTGCACAAAAAGAGAGACGATGATCAAGAGGTCGTCATTCCTCTCCGCTCGGGTAGGATCGCTCGTCCAACATAGATGGGGTAGGCCAAAAAGAGGGCATGGATCCGAATCAACCACCATACAATATGCAGCCAGCAGGGGGAGTATCAACGCCTCAGGGGTATGGCGTCCAAACACAACCTCCCAACGGCGCCATCCCCCCGACGCAGGCAGGGGCCGCCGCACCACATAATCCCAATAGCACCCAGAACACCTTACATATCGCTGAAATCCGGGATGGTATCGTTATCATGAACGACGGGACATACCGAGCAGTCGTCATGGTCAAGAGCATCAACTTTGACTTAATGAGCCCCCAGGAGCAGGAAAGTACCGAGTACGGCTACCAGGCATTCTTAAACTCTCTGTATTTTCCCATCCAGGTTTTTGTGCGGTCACAAAAGGTCGACCTACAGCCCTACATCGACAAGCTAGACAAGATCCGCACCGAGCACGACAATATGCTCCTGGCGCTCCTCATGGACGATTACATTACCTACATTGACCAGCTTGCTCTCCAGACAAACATCATGGATAAGAAGTTCTATGTCGTCGTGCCTTTCATCCCGACATCTGACCCAAACAAACTGCTCGGCCGGAGCCAAAACTTTTTTAGTGGGCTCATCGACCTCTTCAGCAAAAAAGCCGAGGATCATGTTGTTATAAACGAGCCCGTGCTTGCGGCGGCAAAAGACGAGCTCCGCAACCGCGTCCAGTCCGTTCTCGGAGGGCTGCAACAGTGTGGCATCCAAGGACTCCCTCTCGACACCCAGGAGCTAATCGAGCTCTATTACGACACCTACAACCCGGACACCGCAACCCGACAACAGCTCAAAAACTTTAATGACTTGACCGCAGATGTTGTCCAAAAAGGCGAAGGTGTTGCGGCCCAAACCCATTTGCAGAGGGAGCTCCAATGATAAATCGCCTCGGGCATGCGGAAGAAATTGCTCGATTTGAGTACTTGGCTGAAAGGGCTGCAAACTGATGGCATTCGGTAAAAAGAAACCCCAGCTTGATCCGGTTGCCCTCGCCCAGGCGCAGCAGGCCCGCGAAGAGGCTGAGGTCGCCGAAGCATTTCGCAAAGGCATTACTGCTCTCCGAGATTTTATTGCGCCGAGCAGTATCGAATTTTTCAGTACTTATTTCCAGCTTGGCACCCGACTCGCACGAACATACTATGTCTATGGCTACCCTCGACAGATCTACACCGGATGGCTAAGTGGCCTTGTCAATCTCGATGAAGTTATCGACATCTCTATCTACGTCTACCCTGTTGAGAGTCAGGTGGTCATGGACAATCTACGCAAGAAGGTTACGCAGCTTGAGGCTGGGCTACAGCTTGATTCCGAGAAGGGAAGGGTGCGCGACCCCAGCAAGCAGGCGGCTATACTCGACGCCGAGGAGATGCGCGACAAACTTCAGGTCGGCGAAGAGCGCTTTTTCCGGTTTGGGTTGTACTTTACCATTTATGGTAACAGTATGGAGGAGCTTGAGTTTGTCAGTCACAAGGTCGAGAGCATGCTCGGGCAGCAACTCGTCTATAGCAAGGCTGCGACCTCGCAACAAGAGCAGGGCTTGAATAGCGTCATTCCACAAATGGTTGACCAGCTCGAAATCCGGCGCAATATGAGCACTGGCGCGATCAGTACAAGTTTTCCGTTTACAAGTGCCGACCTCAGCCAGGATAGTGGAATCCTATACGGCATCAATATGCACAATAGCGGCCTCGTGATCTTTGATCGATTTAGTCTTGAAAATGGAAATTCGGTCGTTTTTGCAAAATCGGGTGCCGGGAAAAGCTTCACCGTGAAGCTCGAAGCCCTCCGCAGCCTCATGTTTGGCACGGAAATCTTTATCATCGACCCCGAAAACGAATATGAGAGAATGTGTGATGCTGTTGCGGGAGCTTACGTTAGGCTAAGCCTCAACTCTACGACCCGTATCAATCCGTTTGATCTACCCCAGGTCCTTGACAATGAAGATGCCGATAATGCGCTCCGGAGCAATTTGATTACGCTCCACGGTCTACTACGACTCATGATGGGCGGTGCGCAAACCCAGATACTCGGAGGCAGCAGCACGCTTGTGCCTGCACTTGCCCCAAGTGAGGAGGCCGACCTAGATGCCGCCCTTATCGACACTTACGCGAAAGCCGGTATCACCCAAGACCCTCTGACCCACGGTTCGCCCCCGCCGACCATCGCCGATCTGTATGACACGCTCCTCCATATGGGCGGGAGTGGTCCGCAGCTTGCCCAAAGACTCCGAAAGTACACGAGCGGAACTTTCGCCGGTATCTTTAGCCAGCAGAGCAACATCAACATCAACAACCCCCTCGTTGTGTTCAATGTGCGGGATCTAGAGGACGAGCTCCGCCCAGTAGCGATGTATATTGTGCTCAATTACATATGGAACAAAACCAAGTCAGACCAACGACGACGCATTCTTATCGTCGATGAAGCGTGGCAACTGATGAAGTATGAGGATAGCGCAAACTTCTTGTTTTCGCTCGCCAAGCGAGCCCGCAAATACAATCTTGGGATCACAACCATTTCTCAAGACGTCGAAGATTTCATGGGTTCACGCATGGGCCGAGCCATCGTAGCAAACGCGAGCATGCAGATATTGCTGAAACAATCACAGAGCGCAGTCGATGTATTGGCGGACGTTTTTAAGTTAACCGCAGAGGAGAAAAAACGCCTCGGATCATTCCCTGTCGGGCAAGGACTGTTCTTTGCTGGACAAAATCACGTCCACATCCAGGTTGTGGCCAGCCCGACCGAGACAAGCCTCATTACAACCAACCCAGGACAGGTACGAGCGATGCAGCAGGGCGAGATGGATAAGCCACAGGGCACGATCGACCTTCAGAACCAACTGTACCCAGGAAGTACGAATAATCTCTCCTAGGGGATTGGGCGATTATGAGTAGGCAATATGCGGAGCGGCCACACGGGCGAAACGAACGAAGCCCGCTAGACGGAGGCCCCTACGGCGACTGGGGGTCTGAGTCTTCGTTTGACACCACCGGATCACGGGCAGTCTCTGACGGAGCGCAAGATGCTATCGATGACACCGATGGGCTTCTTGGCGATCATGATAATCCTGGTGGATCGAGCTATGCAGACGAACCAGGGGCGAATAACCCCGAACGCCTCCGTGAACTCGAGTCGCGCCCGGATGAAGGCAACGCATCTGATGCAACTTCATACGAAGACGATAAGCTGGGCAGGGGCTACAGCGGATCAGGCAAACGGACAGGTCGAGTGGGCCCAATGAGTCCTGGCGCAAAGAGAGGTATGACGATATTTGGGGTTGGACTTGGGGCTACTGTATTCTCGGCGATCTTTGCCTTTATATCGATGATACCACTGCGCATTGAGGCCATGGTTCGCAATTTTGAGCAGCAATATCTAGCTGTCACCTACGAGAATATCGAGCGGATCAGTATGAATATCTTTACTGACTACATTACTTATGTTGTCATGCCGGGTATGACCGGAAGCTGTCACAAGACTGTAGACCCGAGTTGTTCGTTTGTCGCTCCCGGCACCGATCCTATCAACAGGTTTTACCAGTCATGGATTAAGGCGAAGGTTGAGGTAGATTTAGCCGAGAATCACGGCCTCATCATCGGACGGGAGGGTGGCAGCACAACCACCAAAAAGTTCTATATGAATATCGATGGCAAGAAGATTGATATCACTGACCTGCAAAGCGGCAAGGTGAGCTTGTATGATCTGCCTGGCACCAAGGAAGTGTCCCGGGCAGAAATTCGTAGAGCCGTTATGGGCGGCCTCGACAAGTCGCTACACCCCAAAGCGGCTTACAAACGGTTCGTCGTCAATGCTTATCTCAAAAGAGTGTTCGGTATACGATTCTGTGACCAGCATTGCAAATGGTATGAAGGCACTCGGAATAAGATTGACGCAACAACCGCGAGCTACCAAGACAAAAAGCTCTCCTACAAAGTATGGGCTCTGCAGAGATTTGCACCAGAAAAGTACCAGGTCGTCATTGGCTGTGTGCTCGACGTCAATCAGTGCGTGGACACGCTCGATCCAGCAACCAAGGGAGACCCTGTCCGTATGAGTCCTGCTCAGAAGGAATTAAGCGCGTTGGTCTCAAAGGCATCGATTGATGTGCTGTCAGACAACGATCTAACGAAGCTTGCTGCCAAGGCGCGGGAGGCGGGAGATATCGGGGTCCAGGAGTATGTAGTAAGGGAGGCGACCAGAAAGGTTATTGCTGTTATGCTCGGGGAAGCGGCAGCTGAATCGTTTGGCAATGCCGCTGGGCAAGCAGTCAGCAAATCAATACCAATCATTGGGTGGATAGTCTTTGGAGCCAAGGTTATACACTTCGTAGATGCCGCCCCAGAGGTATGGCAGTATACGACCTATGCGCTTCAGGCATCGACTGCACTTGGTGTCGCTGCTCATTTCCAGTCAAACGCTTCTGAGATGGAGTCGGGTAACGTCGACGAGACCATGCAGGGCGCTATCGACCTGTCCCTAACGGCCGATGCGCTGGACTCCGGCGAATTCGCCTCCGACATGACAGACACGCCCTTATACGGGGCTTTGAGCGGCATCACCAGTACACCAGGATTAGGTTTCCTCAGTCCCAAGGCCTACGCAGCGGGAGTTCCTTCTCGGTATCTGTGCGATGATGGCGAGCCGGTAAATACCGCCAAGTCTCTGACCTGTGAGGAAGAGTCCTTGGCGCAAACTAGTGAGTTTCTTACTGGACTCAAGGCCAGTATGAGCACAGCATTCCCTGGACTTAGCACAACAGCAGGTATCATCGACACGCTCTGGGGATACGTCGAAGGGTTGTTCCCAGGAGAATATATCGTAAAGGCATTCCAAAAGGCCTGTGGCCTACCGACCGTAGTTCAAGCATCTATCGGCGTGCTCCCGCTCTGTTTGCTCGCTGATAAAATTGGTGATGGCATAGATACCTTGGTCCAGAAGCTCTACACGCTAATACCAAACCTCCATCGTGGCGATGGGGGTAGGACGTACGATGTTGCTGCGGCTGGCTTCGATGTGATGGGCAATCGATCTGTCCGCGACACTCTAGGTGGCGTGGTCGCAACCCCCGAGCAGATAACCGCCGTCCGAGATCGATATATTGCCTCACAAAAGGCTGACTTTCAGAGCCGACCCCTCCTGTCTCGACTGTTTGCCGAGGACACGCCGTACTCACTCGTTAGCCGCATAGCCCTAACTACGCCCAAACGAGACACGCAAAGCGTCTTCGTCGCTCTATTGAAAAATACCGTTCAGCCCGTTCGGCAGATTGACGCTTCTGTTGCTCGACTAGGGCAGAAACAGGCCTTTGCATCAAGCCCGATGATAGCAACTGCCTTTGGCGTCACTCAATACATCGTTCCAGAGGTCCCCCTCCACCCTGGAGAATATTTCCGAACCAATTGCCTCCAAAGATACGATGAGGCAACTGGTGTTCTCGATAGCTCCGACTTTCTGAATAACGAGACCGTTGTCGACCCAAAGACAGGCGAACAAATGAATACGACACCCAACACTTGTGCGCTAGTGCATTCAGGCCTCGTAGCAATGGGTGCGCTAACTGGTGGCATCACTCTGCCTCCCGATACCTCCGCGACGAGCTCCGGAGGTGGCACGGGTGATACTGGCGATCTTTTTGCAGACTCAACAAAAATTCCTTGCTATGATGATCCAGGAACGAGCGAGGTCGAAACCAAGGATCTTGGAGAGCAAGACGGCTACAATGACGGGCAGAAAGTCCGGATTCGTGTCTGTGCAATCAGTAACATTGCGTCTGATGCCGGGGAGAGCAACCCTGGTGACACTTACTTTATCTCCGGAGCGGACGGAAGGGCAGTCATCAATTCACGATTGTCCGAGTCTGCCTTCAAACTCGGCCAAGACATGGCGGCATCTATCGGCCAGACACCCCGGCTTGCTAGCGCTTTTCGGAGCATGGCCAAACAAGAGAGCTTGTGCGCCGCAAATTATCAGTGTCGAAGTGGTGATTTTACGTATGTTGCCCAGCCTGGATTCTCAAACCACCAAATGGGCTTGGCCTTTGATTTTAGTGAACCGAGCGGAAAAGCGAGTACTAGCTCGTGCGAAGGGAGAGCGACCGACCCAGGCTCAGCGGTATGGCGCTGGCTTGAAGCGAACGCTCGGCGATACGGCGGCCTACAACAGTACGCCAACGAGGCCTGGCACTGGGACCCTCTCGGTGGCGCCAACAGATGCGGCGGAGGCCCGGCAGCATGATCGTAAATCATCCAGCCATCGCCCTGTTTCGAGCGCTATTTACCCGTAGTCGGGTGGGTATCTTGCTCGTTGCTGCAGTGTTTGTGTTTGAATCATCTATGCCGCTCGTTGTCCGGGCGATCGACTGCCCGAAAGAATGGAACACACCCGCTTGTAGCGGCATAAAGTCGGGCGGCGGCACTGACTGGATCCCTTTTGCTAGCACTGGCTGCGGGGAAAGCGGCGTAAACCTTACTGGAAAAGATATTCCTGAACTGGTGTGGAATTATTTCTACGGCCAGCTCCAAAACGACAACCTGGCCGCTGCGGTCTGGGGAAACATCAAACAAGAGTCACAGTTTGTCCCAAATGTAGTCGAAGGTGGTGAACGATCCAACGACCCGAGAGACGCCGGGACGGCTGGCTGGGGACTTGTGCAGTGGACGCCGGGCGCCAAAGTACTGGATGTACAGAAAAAAGCAAAGATAACAGGCCCTATCTACGAGGCAACGACTCAAGTTCAGATCGTTTGGTGGGAGATGGTCAATATTGCTCCGACCTCCAAAAAGGAGATTGTTAAGGAGTTTCTAAATACATCAGGGAGTCTCGAGGAAGCAGTTGAGTATTTCCGTAAAAATTACGAGGCAGGAACACCCGGCAATAGACTAGCCTACGCAAAGGAAGCTCTGGCTAAATATGGTGGGGGTAAGGGATCTGGGAGTTGCAGCAACACAAGTCCAGACTGTGAGGCCGCCCAAGGAAATGCCAAGATACTGTGTGCGGCAAAGCGATATGACCCCGTGAGTTATGGTTGGGGCGCCGGGCATGGTGGGGGCGCCGCATGGCACAAAACATGTCCAACCATCAACACAAAATGTTCTCTTGATTGCAGCGGACTCGTCAATATCGTCCTGTACGATCTCATTCGGATTGATTTGAGACAAAACACCTTCGGCCAAGTTTCGGACACCGAGCACTGGGAACGGGTCGCACTGGATGATCTGCAGGCTGGTGATTTGATCCAGCCGAATCCTGACCACGTTGAGATCGTCGATCATGTCGAGGGTGACCGCGTCATAACTTTTGGCGCCCACTCAGCCAACAAACCCCAACCAGATCAGGTAGGACCTTCGTCATGGCCAAAATCCGGTATTGGCTTGCGGTGGAAGGGGACACTCTAGAGATGCTCCCCTCTGTTAATCACCTACAGATGCGTCGACCGTTTCGTTTTTTGGTCTTCTCGTTTATCTGTCTGCTCGTAAGCTCGGTGTACTCGTCGAGCTCTCCTCGTGTCATAAAACTCGACAAAACAACAAACCCGCTTGGTCAGGTTAGTCATGCAGTTGCTAGTAGTGGCGGTGTCGACTTCGCGGCCGAATCAATTAATATCAAGAAGCACCGGTTCTTTGCGGACAAGGCTTGGTATATTGCCCTTGTCGAGTCAAAAAGACCACAGCTTAACTCGGGATGGGTGATTCTAAAAAATGTGGATGGAATATACCAGCCCGTGCTGGGTCCAGGTACCGCATTTGCCTATGATGATGTTGTTTTTTTGCCCCCCGATCTATTGGCGTACCTGTTGGACTTAGGAGTTGTGTATGACCTATAACCCCCGAGTTCTTATAGTGTGTGTCGGGCTGTTGGTTTTGGGCGTGGCGGCGTATGGACCAGTTTCTCGCTGGGCTAAAGTTGGGGATGGCGGCACCGTCACTATATCAAGCGACCGGACAGGGGCGGTAATTGCTCTCAGTGCGGCTGGTCGATCATCTCAGATTATCGGATCCGGGTTGTCACGGATACAGCTCGACCCGGGGAGGTACCTTGTTTCGGCGGCCGATCGAGGACGAGTTGTGTATCAGGTTTTTGAACTAGGCAGTCGAGAGAACAAAACAGTCTCAGTGCGTCTCGATACGCCCTCTCCCTCTAATAAGCCTGGTGATTTAACTATAGACGGTTCGCAAGAACTGCTCGATGTGGGCCTGTCGACAGAACAAATCAGGAATATTCGCATAGAGATTTTTCGATTCAAAAACACTGTCAGGTCCGCATCGATAGAACCAAAGAGTACTCGTCTGGCGCGACTCCAGGAGAATACACTGTCCGTCTCGCGGTATTTTAAGATTTCTATTGATGATACGCGCTATGATGCAGAGCTTGTAACTGGGGCTTCTGACTCCATCCGGCTTATTTTATTTTCGCCGGATAGCAAGAATGTCGTGTTTGACTCTGACACAACAAAAAATAGGTCGTATTACGGGGACTAGTTGGTTATCTTCGCAGGCTTCATTAATGTGGGCTACTGAGAGGGATTATGGTACTAGAGGTGAAGTGTTTAACTACTATATCCGCATCGGTAGTCGTAAGGAATGTCTGGTAGCGTTGTAGATAGGCGGTCAGGGCGCGGCGGCGGGACCCGTCGAGTTCACTGAACACATCATCTAGGAGAAGTATTGGCTGTTGGTTTGTTGCGAGGTGGAGCCTTTGAAGCTCAAGTATCTTCAGTGCAAGTGTTGTTGTCCGTATTTCGCCGCGGGACGCCATCGTTTGTGCTGATTTATCATCAAACATCACTATCCAGTCTTCTCTGTGGGGGCCATATCCCGTATAGCCTCTCGCGATGTCTTTGGTCCTACCAAGCTCGAGCGCTTGGAGTAGCTGTGTTTCGTAATTCGCCGCCTCATAGCGGCTGATGTAGTCAAGTTTGACTCTGGTCTTTCTGCCTGAGAGCTCCTGGTATATTCCCCCTATTTCCTTGTTGTATGCGCTGATCAGTTCACAGCGATATCGATGAATGACAGCTCCGAGCTCGCTTAATCTCAAATCCCACGGGAAAAAATCGCTCTGCTCGGCTCCAGGTCGTTTGAGTAACGCGTTACGCTGGGCAAGCACACGCCGGTAGTTCTTGCGAAAGCTCGTAAACCCCGGGGTGGTCTGTTCAAGTACTTCGTCGATATAGTTTCTTCTCGAATCAGGCGCACCCTGGAGGATAAGGAGGTGATTGGGCTCAAATAACACGGTTGGG
>JAGOTO010000075.1 GCA_018061705.1 Candidatus Saccharimonadota bacterium
CTGCAAGGGCTATGGTGCCAGCTATGCCAGTACCCCGCCCATAGTTCGGGCAGCAACTCCGCCGGATGCAAGACTGAGCAAAAGAGCCACTGTCTATGCCCGCAATAAAGTTCACTCTAGCATCCACTCACTTGGTTACGCAGTCATGCGACGATTTATCGCGCCGACACAGGCTTACGGTTCGCCCGCACTTGGTGGAGGTGCAGCCGGTGCTCTCATAGTACCGAGTGAAGCAATCGACGATCGCAATGCAGGCATCGTCTTGGCTCTGAGTGCTATCTCTGCCCTTTCAGTCTATCGCCGATCGCACAGAGAGAACCTACAGTAAGCAGATTAGAATTGCACAAAACACACCCCAGTCAATAATTAGTGCTATGCGATAATAATTTCTAGTGCAGCATAAGCTCTAAATGATAGTGGTGGCGTTAACTGATTTTGTACAAATTCAGCCCAATCTCAGCCCGTACCAGCTAAATGGTTGTCTCGCTCGCAGTTTGGGCGCCATTGTTGTACCGATTTCTCGCTAATCCTAGTAGGCCGCCCGTAGCCGCCCACGCACCCCAGCCCGCTCCAATCAACCCTCCGATTGCTACAACGCCGGGGCCGAATGCATTGATGACATGGTCGTTTATGTTAATCTTGTTTACCTTTTTGTCGCATGGCGTCCAGAGTGGTAGCTGGTCGCAGATGTTCAGGGCCGTTAGTCCAACGTATTGACCAACGCCTTTACCGAGGGCATGTACCTTGTCGCCCGCGGTAATTGTTCCATCCTTAGCATACCCGAACTCTCCAGCAGCCAAATATATTTGCTCTTCTCCAGCGTTCCAGCCACCGACCATCAGTCCGCCACCGACCAAGCCTATCGCTACACTTTGACCAACTTTACCCATAATCTGCCTTCCTGTAACCACCCAAGCTACAATGATAATGAATACTTATACTCTATAATAAATTTTGATGCAAGCTAGTTTTGTATTATTAGTAACTATTGTCAAAAAATTTCTCGTTTTTGATAGGGAATATGGAAAGCCTAGCGCTGCTTTGTTAATAGGGTAGGTTTTGAAAGTCAGGTACGAAGTGCATTAGCAAAAAACACATAAATCGTTGTTCAAAGGATGATTTATACTAATTCTTTCGTGTGCCGTGACAGGAAATAGGTCGTAGTTAACAACACGAGGGCCCCTATAGCCTGTGTTATTGTAAGGCCTTGGTTCAGGAAGAGCCAGCCGATGATTACGGCGCTGAGCGGCCAGGCGAGCTCGAGGACTGCGGCGCGGCTGGCGGCAACACGCTGCAAGCCATAATAGTAAATCAGGAGTGCGACAAGTCCGGTACTAAACGTAATTGCCAGCAGGTAGAAAAACTGTGTTTGCGTGAGCGCAGATACGGCTTCGGTAGAGCCCGTCCCGACGACAAACAGGAATGAGATAATTGCAGTCAGCCCAAATCGGGCCGCGGTTACATGTGGGTATGACGTGCCTTTGAGCGCATATTTCGAGAAAGCGGTTCCGATGCCCCAGCACGCGGCGGCTCCGGCAGCATACAGGGCAGCAACGACTGTTCCCGTTCCAGTGTCTAGATTGACCGTGAGATCAGGAAAACTGACCATATACGCACCAACGAGAGCGATGGCAGCTAGACCGAGAAACCGGCGACTCAGTCGTTCTCGCAGTAGGATTGCGGCTGCGGCGATAGCAAAGATGGGGTTGAGCTGCTGCAGAAGCACGACGACAGAAAAATTGATAAAGTTGATCTGGCCCAAGGCGGCCGTGTACAGGATGGTACCGAGGGCACCGGATAACAACGCGACGAGGCCCATTGCCCACCATTGTTTACGGGTTAAGCCTCGAAACTTCGCGCGAGTAGACCACAGAAATGGAACCAAAAATACGAGACCAAGAACGTGCTCGTAAAACACGATGACGCTTGGCGGCAAGCTATAGAGGTTGCGTCTGAGTAGACCATCGACGCTCCATAGTAGCGATGCGATTATTACTGCAATCGCCCCGGCATGGGCAAATTTTTTCATGAATAGTTCCCTTTCTATCGCTCAAAAACGCGATATCTGTCGTTTGACAGATTCCGACTGTACGGCCGGTGAACGAATTGCACGCTCTCATCCAAGTTTCCCTGGTCGACGACTTCAGGCCATGCGGCCCATCACGTCCGATTGGCGAATTCCACGCCACCCTGGTTAAATAACCAACCAATTATACCACACTGGAAGCATTGTATATTTTGCAATATTTTAGTATTATTTACGAATAATGGAAGTTTTTGTCCCACCATCAAGCCAAGATAGACCGGTCGCTTTTACCGATCAGTTCCGTTCTTTCTACGACCCACGGCAAGATTTTTCGCGTGATCAAAGTCAAGAATTACGGCAATGGCTCTGCGACGGAAGATCTGCATCCCCAGATCCCGATGTGCGGCTCTGGGAGGGGTCTCGGGTGCTGGCAGATGAGCTGGCAAACACTCGACGTATTTACATCGACCGGCATGATAATGCAGGTGGTCTATATATACCGCATAGTGAGCTTGATGATATTGTCGATGCTGCCGATTTTGGAGCACAGCAAACCATAGTGGGGTTAAAGTATGCAGTCGATAAGCTATTTCATGATCATCCATATATCGCTGAGCGTGCCAAAACCGAAGATCCAGAGCTCATAATCACATATGGCGGAATTGGAAGCGCGGTTTCACACCATGGCCAAAAAAGACGGGATGGCAAAGATTATGCTGTACACCCATGGGAAAGTGTTATTATCGCAGAAGCTGTAGAATCAAAAGCTTTTGGCCAACGCATACCAGAAGAGTATCGTTTGCAGTCTGCATTGCTCAAATATGCCACATACGCACATGATGAGCTGGAAGATGACATGTCAAGTGCAGAAGGAGAGCGTAACTGGCCATTTTTGGCTTCTCCGAAACTTCACCTGCCACCATTAGTCCACTATGAACTGCTCAAAAATCGTGGGGTGAGCGAGGAGATAGCAGACTATATCTCTGATGGTTTACTGAGCCTTACGAAAACAGTTGGCTTGGGGGGTCGTGAAGATTGGCGTAAATACATTCGTGTGCTTGCTTCAGCTGCGCCAGTTGCCCCGCGCCAGTACGAAGGGACTATAACGGAAGTGAAAGATGTAGAAATGCACTACAATTCTGTGGTTGACCGTGACAAAAGACCTAGTAGGCGAAAGCTAAAAAGTGATGCATTTAGATCTGCCCAAGAAAAATATTGGCGGCGGAAAAGGGATTATGACTGGGCAAGAAACGAACTTCACCGTTATCGACAAGACCTCGTCGGATATCCAGCAGAAATTGCATCGCATGTCCCTACTATTACCGCGAGAGATATTGCACATCAAAAAGCCACTGGCTCATTCGCATCATTGTTAGAACCCCGCATGCTAGTGGAGGCCTACTTTGCTGCTAAGACTCAAGCCAACACATAGCGCACGCCTCGCAACGTT
>JAGOTO010000002.1 GCA_018061705.1 Candidatus Saccharimonadota bacterium
GCCATGGAGTTTCCGCTAACTCTACGTGCCCACCAACCTGAAGAAGTATGTGAAGTTTTTTGTGCATATGTACTAGGCATTTCCATTCCCCCGCCTCACGCCGGATGATGTACGCACTCACCGTAAAATCATGCTGTCCGGGGTTTGTATGTATATGCGGCACTACTTTTCTCCCCTTCGTGCGAAGCCTTTGCGGATGGCAATGAATTCTGGATCGTTCGCACCCTTTGCGCCGGCGAATACCTCGCTCAATTCTTCGGTTCCAAACCAGCCATACATACTGTGGTCTTCTGGGTTTATCCGGATGTTTTCGAGTGGGTCGGCGAAACGCGCAAAGTAAATTACTTCGATGGAATGCGACTTTTTTACTTCATTCATATAGGTAAATACGTCGGCGACATCGCCGATATCCACGTGCATACCAAATTCTTCCATGACCTCACGCGCCAACCCTTCGCGCAAGTCTTCACCGTACTCGATGTGTCCACCGGGTAGTTCCCAGACACCGGGTAAAAACTTTTTAGTGTCAGCCCGCTTCGCCAGAAGCACCTTCTTCACCCCGTCAAACTCATGCCACACAAAGGCACAGGCCGTAAACACCTGCTGCCCATCGGCCAATGTTTCGCTATCGTGCTGGGTTTTTGGCATACTTTTTTTCACAATCTTGCGTGTGGAATAACTTGGATGTATCTGTTTTGCAAGTTTCGCATATGAGTACGAGCTCATTACAGGCAGCGTTAGCACAGTTTTCGTAGTTGCTGGTTTTACCAGCGCAGTGGATACATTCACCAATCACCGCTGTATGATCGCTAAAGTTTACGCCCATACGACCATCGAACACATACAGTTGCCCTTCCCAAAGGCCATCGTCACCGTATTTTTCACCGTACTTTACAATGCCGCCATCTATCTGGTAGACGTCGTTGAAGCCACGCTGTTTCATCATGGCACTGAGCAACTCGCAGCGTACACCGCCCGTACAGTAACTGATGACTTTTTTGTTCTTTAGGTTATCGTATTTGCCGCTTTCTAGCTCACGCTTGAAGTCACGCGAAGTACGCGTATCTGGCACGACGGCGTTTCTGAATCGACCGACTTTGGCCTCGTACTGATTGCGCCCATCAAAAAAGACCACATCATCACCGTACTTTTCCACCATTTCATTGACCTGGTGCGGCTTCAGATGCGGCCCCGAGCCGACGACACCTTTTTCGTCTATTGCTATCTCATCCCAGGTCTCAAATGCCACGAGTTCATTTTTGACCTTCACGCTCATCCGAGGGAAGTTCTCACGGCCGCCATCACTCCACTTCCATAATATGTCTTTAAACCCGGGGAACTCTTTGGTTTTTTTCACATACGTCTTGAGGTCTTCCAGGTCACCACCGACCGTGCCATTGATGCCTTGCGTACTTACAAGAATTCGGCCACGAAGGTTCAGCGAATCACAGAGTGTCTTTTGCCAAAGCTTGAGCAGCTCCGGGTCTTTCACGGGCGTAAACTTGTAGTACAGCAGCACCTTTTGCATATCGATCATTATACTCTACCCCTATTGTTCAAAGACAGGCCTTTTCAATTAATACTGTACAATGGTGGCATGGCACACGATGATGATACAGACAGATTTCTCGGCGTTACGTACATCTCTCACGGCAAAGATCACCTAGCAACCAGCAAGTCAGACGACCTGAGCGGCACCTCTTTCACCAGAAAATCTCGCCCCAAATCAGTTAAGAACCATGACGAGGCCGACAGTAGAGAACTTGTTCGCCTCCAAAGAGAGATCGCCATACTCGAGAGTGCACTCCAACAATACGAAACACAGACAAGCGAGCGACTTGATCACCTCGAACGTCTTGCGGGCCACCCTCTTACGCCTGCCGAAAAAATATTCCAGATCCAAGAAGACGTATAGCGTTTTTCGCCCGGGATATGCAATATAGCAGATGCGATTTTCTCCTCATTTACATATTGCGTATTAAGAAAAGAGGTGATACAGTTGTATTAATTACGATATACCGGAAAATACTCTGGCGGTGTTGATAGATCACCAGAGCCTAGCAGATACGTATGCTGGCATTCTCCGTAGAGCGGGCTGGGATGCATCCGCACGGTACGGTCACTCAGACAATCGAGGGTACCAACCAAGCGGAATCAATCTGATCACCGAACCAACCATAGGAGGTAACGAAAATGAAAAATAAGTCAGAAAAATCCGAGAGCATGCAAATTGCTCTTCGTTACTACAAGGAGCGTATCCGTAAGTATCCGAAATATGTTTTGGGAGTCCTCTTGATCGTACCGTTCACCTCACTCTTTGGCCGATATTTGCCCCCTCTAGTACTCGCTAATGTTATCAACCAGCTAACATCAGGGCAGCCTATAGACCATGTCTGGAAAACGTTTGGAGATGAGATAATGCTGTACTTTGGCGTGCTGCTGGTCGGGATCGCCCTATGGCGAGCTGTCGACTACTGCATGTGGCGCCTAGAGAGAAACATACGACAGGATATATCCGAACAAGTTTTTAAGCATCTTCTTGCTCAAAGCCTTGATTTTCATGCCAACAATTTTGGTGGATCGTTGGTTTCCCAAACCAATAAGTTACTCAATGGATACGTCAGGATTCAAGACAGCACGATCTACCAGATGTACCCCATGCTCTGGGGGTTTATATGGGCGATAAGTATCCTAGCGCCCAAGGCGCCACTCTACTCCATATTCCTTTCAGTACTCGTCGTAATATTTATATCTGTTTCACTCCTGCTCGCCCAGAACATTTATCGGCATCTTGCTCGAGCAGCTGCGGCAGAAAGCAAAGAGACTGGTCAGCTCGCAGATGCCGTCACCAATATCGGCGTCATAAAAAGCTACGCCCGTCGTGATTATGAAATATCCCGCTTCCACGAGACGACCGTGAAAACACGACGATATATCAAGAGATTTGCTCGAGCGCATCAGCAGCAAATGAATATCATGGGCGTACTCAATAGAACCATAATCGCGGGAGCTCTTGTGACTGCACTCGTATCCGTGGTTGATCATGGAGCAGATATCGGCACAGCGTTTCTCATCTTCAGCTATACCGCCTCTATTGCAGAACAGCTTTTTGAGTTCGGCAATTCAACACTTCGCTCATACAACCGCGCACTGAGCGACGCTCGAGAAATGGCAAACAAACTCACCCTGAAACCAAGCGTGGTTGATCCAGCCTCCCCCGAAAAATTTGCTATACATGCAGGTGCCGTGCGCTTTGATGATGTCACATTTGTACATGATGGTGCGGAAGATGCCTTATTTACAAAGTTCAATCTTGCCATAAAATCAGGGGAAAAGATCGGACTTGTCGGACATAGCGGATCCGGAAAAACAACCTATACACGCCTGCTTCAACGGTTTTCCGACATTCAAGATGGTAGCATCACCATCGACGGCCAAAACATCGCAAACATTTCCCAAGAAGATCTACACAGTGCAATTGCATATGTACCGCAAGAGCCACTCCTCTTTCACCGCAGTATTCGCGAGAACATCGGGTATGGAAACCTGGGTGCCGATCAGCAGCAGATTGAGCGGGCGGCAAAGCTTGCTCATGCCGACGAGTTCATTCGTAGCTTGCCGGGTGGTTATGAAACTCTCGTGGGAGAACGTGGCGTTAAGCTGAGCGGTGGTCAACGACAACGAGTTGCGATCGCTCGAGCCCTGCTCAAAGACGCGCCAATCTTAGTCCTAGATGAGGCTACTTCAGCGCTGGACAGCGAGAGTGAAGTGCTGATACAGGACGCTTTGTGGAAGCTTATGGAGGGCCGTACCGCCATCGTTATCGCGCACCGTCTCTCTACCATCCAGAAGATGGATCGGATTGTCGTGCTCGATGAGGGTAAAATAGTCGAGGAAGGAACTCACAAACAGCTTCTTGCTCAAGGAGGCACGTACGCCAAGCTCTGGGCGCATCAAAGCGGCGGGTTTATCGATGAATAAGAAAAACCCCTCATTTTACTGAGGGGTTTTAAAATCCCAAGTGAAATTATTCTTTGGGTGCTTCGGCTGAGTCAGCTACTGCCGCTTCGCCATCAGCTGCCTCAGGGGCAGGAGCAGCTTCTTCGGCATCCCCACCGGCTTCATCATTGGAAGCAGCCAGTGCGCTTGGCTCAAATACTGTTGCGAGGACGTGGCCTGGCTCGGTCTCGATTACTATGTTGACTGGTACATCGAGGTCTGCAACGGTAATTTGATCACCGACGGCCACGAGTTTTTCGGCATCGTAAGACAGCTGGTCTGGCAAATCTTTTGGCAGTGCCTTAACTTCTACCTCTTCCATTTGCGTCAGTACAATGAGTCCAGCGCGTTCAGCCGGGCTAGCATCGTTGCCTTCTGCATAGCGGGCTACAACTGGGATTTCAGCGGTAACCTTTTGGTTAGCACTGACTGCGTTAAATACCACGTGCGTTAAACTGCCGAGCCGTGGGTCAAACGTTGCGCTTCGAATGAGTGCCGTGTATTTTTTGCCCCCAACGGTCAGCTCTACAGTATGGTGACGGCCAGCCTTTGTGAAAACTTTGTACAACGCTTGGTATTCGGCCTGGATATGGATGGAGTCTTTGCCGTGGTCATGGATAACCGCAGGAACAATCCCCGATTTACGAAGTCGCTTCACACCCTTGCCAAGTGTTTCGCGCGGCTCTACTAGTAATGTAATAGCATCCGACATATATTTTCTCCTTAGTTTCAGGGGTCATTGTACCACAAATGTACATCGAACGCCACCCAATATACTTCAGTCGATGGCTGGGCTCTTCTGTGGATGTGCCCTGAGGTCACTGATCGATCGGTACAGCCTGCGTACACTCATGGCCACTGGTCGCACCGTGAAACGATGGAACGGTCTCTACGAATGCGGTACACTATAGACTACATGTTTGATGTAACACATTTGGTTCAATCGGGCGGCCTGTTGATGCTGGCAGCTATCATCTTTGCAGAGAGTGGCATGATGGTGGGATTCTTCTTTCCAGGAGACACATTACTATTCAGCGCCGGCATACTAGCAGCAGCCGGACATCTCCCTATTGTTTGGACGGTTGTGGTTATCGCCGCAGCCGCGATCATCGGCGACAACTGCGGATATCACATCGGTAAGCACTTGGGCCCTCGTCTTTTCAAGAAAAAAGATAGTCTCATCTTCAGGGAAGATCTCATCCAAAAAGCCGAACGGTTTTATGAAAAATATGGCACAAAGACCATGCTTATCGCACACTTTATACCAGTGATCCGCTCTTTTGCGCCAGTCACAGCAGGTGCCGGAAAAATGGATTATCGTCAATTTGTAGTCTACGACGCAATTGGGGACATTGCGTGGGCGACAAGCATCACACTGCTCGGCTATTTTGTCGGGAGTCAGATTCCTGGTGTCGAAAAATTGATCGAACCCATCTTGGTTATTATCATCGCTGTCACACTTCTGCCAACACTCTTCCACGCGCTCAAAGACCCAAAGATTCGCTCAAAACTTCTCAGAAGAAAAGAAGCCCCTCAGACATCCGGGACGAAAGCAACAGAGAAAGATCTGCCATCCTAGGCGAAATGCCCTGTCTTTCCGGAGGCATATGATGCTCTCCCTCCCTAGCTTGCCCTGTTGCCCTTCGACTTGAGGCCGACACCTCGTGACGACTCATGTCCTAGCGGATTAACTCCGGCAAGTTACTTGGTGATCGAGAGCATGCTCTTCAGATACATACCGGTATGCGATTTGACGTTGCGAGCAACCTGCTCCGGAGTACCATGAGCTACGACCGTACCGCCCGCTTTACCACCCTCTGGGCCCATATCGATCAACCAGTCAGCTGATTTGATGACATCCAGATTATGTTCGATGACAACCATACTGTTGCCAGCAGCAACAAGTGCGTGCATGACACCGAGCAGTTTTTCTACATCAGCCATATGGAGGCCAGTCGTTGGCTCGTCGAGCACATACAAGGTCCTGCCAGTTGGACGACGCGATAGCTCGCTCGCAAGCTTGATACGCTGAGCCTCGCCTCCCGAGAGCGTCGTGGCGGGCTGACCAAGCGCGATGTACCCAAGTCCGACATCCACCAGAGTTTGAAGCTTGCGAGCGATAGCAGGTATGTTCCCGAAGAAATCAAACGCCTGGTCGCAAGTCATACCGAGGACATCACTAATCGTTTTTCCCTTGTAGTGAATGTCGAGCGCTTCACGGTTATAGCGTTTGCCGTGACAAACTTCGCACGGGACATAGACATCAGGCAGGAAGTGCATCTCTATTTTGATAATGCCATCACCCGCACAGTTCTCGCAACGACCACCTTTGACATTAAAGCTAAATCGTCCGGCGCTATATCCTCGTAGTTTTGCTTCTGGAACACTTGCAAACAGCTCACGAATTGGCGTAAAAAGTCCAGTGTAGGTTGCGGGATTTGACCGAGGAGTCCGCCCGATTGGTGACTGATCGATAATTACGATTTTGTCTAAATGCTCGATGCCTTCGATATCATCATGTCTGCCAGGTACAGATGATGCGTGGTGTAATCTGGCGTGGAGCTCCTTGGCGAGTATGTCATTAATGAGGCTTGATTTGCCGCTACCACTAACCCCGCTCACAACCACAAGTTCGCCCAACGGTATTTCGACGGTAATATTTTGAAGATTATTTTCACGGGCTCCAATAATCCTGAGAGCTTTACCATTGCCCTGCCGACGTTTGTTTGGCACGGCGATCGATCTCTTACCAGAAAGATACTCTCCCGTTATACTTCCTGAGGTATTCTCGACTTCACCTGGCGTACCACTTGCAACGACGTGTCCTCCGTGGATACCTGCGCCTGGGCCAATATCGATCAAGTAGTCAGCTGTACGGATTGTCTCTTCATCGTGCTCGACAACGAGTACGGTATTTCCAAGGCCCCGCAGGTGCTGTAGCGTAGCGATGAGTCGGCTATTGTCGCGCTGATGCAAGCCGATACTTGGCTCATCAAGCACGTACAGAACTCCCATGAGTCCAGAGCCAATTTGAGTGGCAAGTCTGATACGCTGTGCCTCTCCTCCTGAAAGCGTCGTAGCCGAGCGGAGCAACGTAAGGTAATTGAGCCCCACATCAACGAGAAACTGAAGACGCGCCGATATTTCTTTCAGTACCAAGCGAGCGATCTTCATCTCGACTTCGTTGAGTTGTAGCTGCTGAAAGTAATCCAGTGCATCGTCTATCGACAATTCACAAACATCCATTATCGATTGCCCTGAGACGGTTACAGCCAAAACTTCAGGTTTGAGCCGACGGCCCTGGCAAGCTGAACATGGCATTTCCTGCATAAACCTTTCGATGTCGCGCCGCATAAAATCACTCTCAGTTTCTTTATGTCGCCGTTCGAGATTTGGTATCACACCCTCATAGGTGGCATTAAAGGTACGATTATGTCCAAGTGAAACTTTGTACACATCATCTCCGGTGCCATACAAAATGCGGTGAAGATTCTCTTGACTTATCTCTGAAGTGGGAACCTGAAGACTGAATTGATACTTGTCGGCAACCGCTTGAAGCTTACGGACATACCAGTTATCTGCATTGATCCTATTGTAGGGACGTATTGCTCCCTCAGCTATCGTCAAGCGGCCATTGGGGATAACAAGCTCCGGATCGACTACCAAGCGACTACCGAGTCCCGTACAGACCGCACAAGCTCCCTGGGGATTATTGAAGCTAAATGTCCTCGGCTCAAGCTCGGGAATCGAGACTTCGGGGTGTTTAGCGCACGCATACATCAGGCTATAGGTATGCTCCTGTACAGCATCGGCATCAAGTACCCATAGCTTACCTTCGGCGACATCGAGTGCTTGCTCGACACTCTGCGCCAAGCGAGCTCTCGACTCATCATCATTCACAAGTCGATCGACAACAATCTGGATATTATGTCGGATATTTTTATCGAGATCTGGAAATTCATCGAGAGCATAGACGACACCGTCTACTCGGACACGGGCAAAACCTGCCCGCTGATACTGCTCGGGTATATGTTCAAACTGGCCCTTTTTGTCTGAAACAATTGGAGCGAGGATCATTAGTTTTGCTCCGGCGGGTAGCGCTGCGACCTGATCGATGATATTTGCAGCTGTCTGTCGTA
This sequence comes from Candidatus Saccharimonadota bacterium, assembly GCA_018061705.1. The sequence continues at coordinate 8,139 of JAGOTO010000002.1, forward strand.
CGACAGGCTCGTAACACACAGGACAGTGCGGAACGCCGATACGAGCGAATAACAGGCGGAGATAGTCATAGATCTCTGTGACTGTTGCTACCGTCGATCGCGGGTTACGGCTGGTTGATTTCTGGTCAATAGATATGGCCGGACTAAGTCCATCGATTTGATCAACATCTGGCTTTTCCATAAGGCCGAGAAACTGGCGAGCGTAGGCGCTGAGCGATTCGACATATCGACGTTGGCCTTCAGCGTAGATAGTATCAAAGGCCAGACTCGACTTACCTGAGCCACTTAGGCCAGTGATGACGACAAGTTTCTCGCGCGGTATCGTCACGTCAATATTCTTAAGGTTGTGCTCTCGGGCACCCTTTACCACAATTTCGTCATGCATAAGTCGATCCAGTATACGCTGTTTCTGACCATTTTTCCATAGTACGAGAGGGGAGAAAGGCTACGCCTCAGTCAATGCTTCATACACCGTCTCGAGAACCGATGATTTTACCCCAATATCAATGAGCTGCTTAACCTTTCGCGCCAGATCCTCCTCTGAGGTATATTCAAGGGCGCCGTTGAACCTCCATGTATCCTCATGACGGCTCATACAAATAATCTTGAGGAATCGATCGGGGCTTTTTTGGGCCGCGTGCTTTCCGAATGCTTGGCGTAGATCTGCCTCTGAGCCATTATACGTGCCGAGGACACTCATCATTGGGCGATGAATCTTTCCTGCATCAATCAGAAAATGGTAGGCCGACATACCTGTCATACGGAAGTTAGCGTCAATGAAATACGCTCTGTCATTCTCATCGACGAGTACATCAAAACCGCCAATGCCATGCCAACCCTTTGCCCTAACCTGGGGAACGATATGATTAATTAGATGCTCAACCGCCCCTTCAAGCGCCACCGGCACTTTGATATGCTCAATGATACCCCCCAAAAATTCGCCATGTACCGTGGTGATCTGTTCGTTAATTCCAATGAGATCGGCCGATTTCTTCGGATCAGCCGGGATGCCAAAATGAACACCGTAGCTTTTCCGGAAATCAATATGTTCCTCAACGATAACTCTTCCCGAGGCAGACCCAAACCGCTCTCTTGCGGTTTCGACATCTGCTTGCGTTTTGCATATGCAGACGCCATCGCCAGAGCTCGATGCAGACACCTTGATGACGGCGGGGGCTGCAATTGAATCCGTGGATGCTGCAAATTCTCGGCCGCTATCATAAGCAAAGCGTCTTTCTGGTAGCCAGCTTTTAGCAATGTAATCGGTCATATGATGTTTGTCATTAAAGTAGGCTGTGACAGACGGTTCGATCTGATAAAACTCTCCCAGACTGTCGTCCGTATAAGGCTGGGCCATGACAAACCTACCTTTATCGAGCCGACGCTGTAGCTCCCTGATTATCGACTGATTTCGCTCCGGACCTCGCAGATTTATATCAATATGAGGCGGCAGAATGATTGCATTCTGGTTTTCCATCGGTATCCCAAATTCGGCACACACACCCTTACCAATCGCGTCAGCGGTCGTCGCATAGAAACAAACGGGCACGACACCTTTTCCTGCGCAACTGACGACCCGTGCAGCCACCATTTCTTCGACCTCAGGCGGGACAAGATTCAAAAAACCCGAGCTATCACCGCTCGGATATCCATAAAAAAACTGCGTGCCACTCGGAAAATAAGTGGAGAGCAACGGACGCTCTTTTTTGGCGCGCACAAGACGATCAGCTACAGTAAGGACGTTTTTTAGTAACATATATCACAAGCTCTTCCGCTTCATTCTACACCTGATGCAAAATAACACAACTATCTTTGCTACAATACCCATATGAGGATCAAACATCACACAAAGCGCATAGCAACCGACGCAGCAGGATATCTGATGCTCCTGGGGTCCGCTGCTACTGGCTGGCTTCCTGGCCCAGGGGGGATTCCTCTCGCACTTGGCGGACTTGGATTGCTCAGTATACACAATCGCTGGGCAAAAGACCTTCGTGAGTATCTTCTTGCTAATGGCGGCAAGGTGGTCGATTTGATATTTCCTAAAAACCAAATCGCTCAATGGGCTTACGATGTTGTTGCGATAACGTTATTTATCGTTTCCGCATACCTAGGATGGCGCCATGCCGCGATCTGGCAAGTCTCTTTAGCGGCAAGCGCCTTTTTCACGGCGACATTCATCTCTCTGATGAATCGAGAACGGCTCGCCCGACTTAAACAAAAGCGGAAGAAAAATCCTTAACCCACGAGCCAAAAGGTTCAAGGCGTTGTTTAAGTATAAGCACTATTATATACGATTGTTGACATTTTGATACTTCTGTGATAGAATCTCGCTGAGAAACGAGGTGTGGCTAGTGAGCATCGAAGAAAGTATCGTAATGGGAAGAGTGCCGGGGACTGATTGGCAGCCCTTGTACTCTTCGTGGTTTTTGGCAGCTGCGTCAGTTTTGATAGCATGGCTGCTTATGGAGGCTATCAATCATCATTACCAGATGAAGCGAGTCCGACAGCTTTTGCATGTCTCAGAACGACGGCACGCGTATTTTGAGAATAATCCTCGTGGCTTGGCCCTATCGAGTCGACAACATTCGCCATACCATGTCATCGCTACTAGGACCCTTCTACGCACCCCCGTCATCAAAGACAGGCATGATGCTTTCCGCATACAGTTGCAGTTCCTCCAGCAGAAAATGTTCATTGGCTCCGACTTTCGATTGCGAGAGCTCTTGAAGCCGGCGCATAAACTGCGCGAGTTTGCTCCGCTCGCCTCCGCCCAAAAGCGTATCACTTCGATACGATTCCCAGACACGCCTCTCTTCTGGAGTCAAGCTTCCCTGATGATTTCGGGCCTTGTACCTACCAAGCAAAGCTCTGAGTCTTCCGTCATGAAAGCTGTCGCTAAGTTCCGAGGAGAGCTCACCGGGATCCGCCGCTCTGACAACTCCAAGTAGGTTCGCGTCGTGCGTATCATAAAATCCATCGTAGAGCCTCGACTCTGCACTCCCCCCAGTCGCTGAATGCCTTTCGGCTTGCTCGCCATCAAGTATATCGATGGCCGCCATGACAGTATCGATGAAATAAGGATTGTTCTGTAGCGTTTTGGCATGAGCGGAGATCATATCCATATCTATCCCCAGACGTAAGCGGGTGTCTACATCCAGAACACCGAGCGGAGCCACGGCAGGACATCGATTGTACTGCATAGTCTTAACTGGCAATCGAGGCAGTGCATTGGGCTCACGGTCATACCTCCAACGATCGGCCAACTCCTGTGGAGTCATCCCTAGAAACTCTGACGGATCAGCTCTAAGATCATAGACAAGCGCCGCTTGTTTTTTAGGATGAGCAGCCAACCTGATCACAACCGTGGTCTTCTCTGTTTCGTTTGCGTATTTACCACTCGTGTACACAAATGGCGTATCAGTCTCAACAAGCTTTTTCACTTGGGATTTATCTCGCATGGTCAATAACCACTGGAATAGCTTTGGCTGATTAACCTGGATGAGCTTAGCTATTGCGATGCTTGCCGTGACGTCAGCGAGCGCGTCATGCGCTTGACTGTGCTCGATCCCGTTCGCCTTGGTCAACATCTCAAGTCTATTTCCTGGTTTTCCCTGAACCACTGGCCAGTTCAGCCCAGCCGGGCGCAAAGCTCTCGTCATCCTGACGACATCGAGGAGATCCCACCGGCTTCGCCCTTCCTTCCATTGCCATATGTAAGGATCATAATAATTCCGATAGTTGAGATACCTCATGAACTCATCGTCAAACCTAATAGAGTTAAACCCAACAAATATTGTTCCGGGCTTCGTTACCTCGTCGTAAAATGTTTTGAGAAACTCAGCCTCGGTTACACCGTCAGCGAGAGTCTGCTGAGGAGTTATCCCTGTCAGTAGAATCGCTTCGGGCTGCGGCAGCACGTCATCGCCTAAACGGATGAGAATATTGACTGGCTCACCAATCGGATCCAGGGACAGCGTCGTGCGCTGACCGGCAAACTGCATGATTCGATCTTCACGAGGATTGATCCCGCTTGTCTCTAGATCGTACCAAAAAAATGTTTCCTCAATCATTCCCTCAAGTCTAGCACAGACAGCCCTTGATCGTAGGCGAACGTTCTCCATGATCATAGGCGATGCTTTATGGGCGGACCTTGTTGAATAATGTAAGTTGAGTAACAAGCCCTAGCGAACGCTTGGATGTGAGTTTTTCATAAATGCCTTGCGTATCGAGACCATATCACTAATGTCATTTTCGTCGTCATTGTAGGATGTCGGCCATATGTTTGCGAGACCGTGTGGAGCGGGCTTGGAGGCAGCTTTAGCTCTCGGCCCTGTAGTCTCCGCGAAATGGAAACCTTTTGCAGCCGCCCACCGTGCGACATTGTCCCACTGTTCATTGGTGTCAGAGTTACCGGCCGCAACATTGTGTGGTCGCGCCATTTGCACGCCAACCCATACTGGATCAGATGCTTTGGCCATTTCCGACATCCAGTTGTACATATCGTGGTATTGTCCCCTGGTAGTCTTAGTGTATTCCTCTCGAGCAGAGTAATTCGCAAGTATAGTTCGCTTTGCACCTACCGCTGAAATGAGGGAGGACGCGACATCTTTGTAGAGCTTTGAGTCAGCTCCGGAATATCCTCTATCTGCGCTGATATTCTGGTAAGGGTTCAGAGCTAGTTCTACTCCGACTTCCTTAAATGCTGCCGATGCTTTGGGGAACCATTTCATAAAGCTATTGTGCTCGGCTGCGGTAAAGCCGCCGCTGGCGAGCGCACTTCGTACTGCCGAGCTTGATGCATAGAGGATCATTGGTTCAGGATAGT
>JAGOTO010000076.1 GCA_018061705.1 Candidatus Saccharimonadota bacterium
GTCTGGCACGATATCATAAACGGCTTTATACATACCTTCAAAAGCCCATTGTGTCAGCCCGACAAAACGATTAGTTTTATTGCGCCTCACCATAAATGCAACATAGAAAAAACTCATGAGCATGATTGCGACGCTCAAGCCACCAAGAAGCATGGCATTGGTTATCGGGACCGGACCGATATGGAAGATAGCTTGCGTCGGCAGGACGATATCGATCTTTTCTGCAGCAAAATTATGCGGAATCATCGCTGGACACCTCCTCGCCGTATTTGCCTCCAAACGAGAAGTGCCGCCAGAAAGGCTCCGGCCCCAGCGCCCCCGAGCATAAGCCACGGCTCCGAGCCAAATTTGCTATCGAAATATCGCCCGACGAGAATCGCCCCGATCGTGGGAACAAACAATCTCCATGTTGTGTCTGCGATATCAAGCAATATTGAACTCGCCACACCCTTAGAGTGCGCCTCACGTGTGCCAGGCGTGGTTGTAGAAGTATCCGCCATTACGTTTGTATATTGTAACAGAGGGCACACGCCAGGTAAAGTGTTACGGTTGTATTTTTGTAATATATCTCACAGGCAGACTTGGCACGACGTATATGATGCGGTAGAATTGGATATGGAACAATTTTCTCTTTCACTCACATTCAACGATGTCCTCCTTCGTCCGGGTTACTCCGGTTTCGATAGGTCAGACATCAATCTACAAACAAAACTCACTAAGAAATTGGCGCTCAAAGCACCCTTTGTGTCTGCGCCGATGGACACGGTTACCGAAGCGCGTCTGGCGATTGCCCTTGGCCAGGAGGGCGGGGTGGGCATTATTCACCGAAACCTCACTGTGGAGCAACAAGCGGCAGCGGTCAAAGCCGCTAAAGACGCTGGGCAAATCGTCGGAGCGGCAGTCGGGAGCAGCTCAGGCTACGAAGCTCGGGTTGACGCGCTGGTGGCAGCCGGAGTCGATTTCATTCTGGTTGATTCGGCACATGGCTATGCCAAGAAAGTTATCGAAACAGTTACGTTCATAAAAAACAATTACCATGTTGAGGTCATGGCCGGCAATATTGCCACGGCAGATGGCGCACAGGCACTCATCGATGCCGGTGCAGATGCACTGCGCGTGGGCATGGGACCCGGCGCGATCTGCTCCACTCGCATAGTCTCCGGCATGGGCGTACCACAGCTCTCTGCATTACTCGAGATCAAACCAGTAGCGCACAAAGCGGGTGTGCCCGTCGTCGCGGACGGTGGGCTGATCAATTCCGGTGATGCCCTCAAAGCACTCGCAGCCGGTGCTAGCACGGTTATGATGGGGCGCATGTTTGCCGCTACCGAAGAGTCCCCAGGAGAGGTGACTCGTTTTAAACCCGACCAAGTTCCTTCACGGTTTCGCAGTATTCTCGATGGTTCTGATGAGTATGTCTTCAAATCATACCGTGGCATGGGCTCAATCGGGGCAATGAAAAAGGGCTTGGAAATAAGCAGTGAGGACGAGTTCCACGGCAAAAACTACACCGGTGACGTCCTCGTAGCTGAAGGTGTCGAAGGATTAGTCCCATCGAGCGGAACCGTAAAACAGCTAATCGATCAGTGGCTCGGTGGTATGTACAGCGGAATGTACTATGTTGGCGCTACCTCTATAGACGAGCTCTGGCATAAGGCAAAATTCATCCAAATAACCCAAGCATCGCTTAGCGAAAGTCACCCTCATGACCTATTTATTACCAACGACGGCGGTAACTACCAGTGAGCGCGTATCGATTGATAATGAGCGATGCGACTCGTAATCGTCAATTGGAAATTGCCGATTCATTGCAAATGGGTACGAGCCAATTGCCAATCATCTCCGCGGGAGATACTCCATGAGCGAAGAAACCTTGGTCATTCTCGATTACGGCAGCCAGTACACCCAGCTCATTGCGCGCAAAGCCCGGGAACTCGGAGTCTACAGTATCATTTTACCGTTTCGAGCCACTGCCGAGGAAATTGCAGCCCAAAACCCCAAAGGCATCGTACTCTCCGGCGGGCCAAACAGTGCGTACGAGAAAGATGCGCCATCGCTCAACCTTGACCTGCTTAGTCTCGAAGTCCCCATCCTCGGCATTTGCTACGGCATGCAACTACTCGCCCTCAATCTTGGCGGTAAGGTCGAGCCCGGCACGACACGCGAATACGGTAATGCGACCATCTCCTTGACCGGCAAAAGCAGTCTTATCGATACCGCCGGAGATGGCTCAACCGTGTGGATGAGTCATGGCGACCACGTGGCCAAGGAGCCTGAGGGCTTCGTCATTACCGCCAAGAGTGGCGCTATTATATGCGCCATGGAAGATGCCGACTTAGGACTATTTGGCCTGCAGTTTCATCCAGAAGTTGCCCATAGCCTAGAAGGCAAAAACATCCTGGGACGCTTCTTTGACCTCTGTGGCTTTCACCGCGATTGGTCAGCCGGGTCCATCATCGACCAAGCGGTCGAGAGTATCCGGAGTGCCGTTGGAGACTCGAAAGTTGTCTGTGCACTGTCTGGTGGCGTTGACTCGTCAGTCGCTGCGACTTTGGTAGATCGAGCTATTGGTAGTCAACAAACCTGTATTTTTGTCGATACCGGACTCCTGCGGATGAATGAATACGACGAAGTCCTTGCCGCGTATAAATCAGTCGGGCTCAATGTCAAACCGATTCGCGCCGCCAAAGATTTTTATGCCAAACTTAAGGGCGTCGATGAACCTGAGACCAAGCGCAAGATCATCGGCGCAGAGTTCATTGCCATATTTGAACGCGAAGCCAAGGCCATCGGTACTGATGTGCAGTTTCTGGTGCAGGGCACTTTGTACCCCGATGTCATAGAGAGTGTATCGGTGAATGGACCGAGCGTCACTATCAAATCACACCACAATGTCGGTGGGCTACCCGAGAAGATGCACCTCAAGCTCATTGAACCACTTCGTGAATTATTTAAAGACGAAGTACGGGAACTCGGTGCGAAACTAGGTTTACCAGCAAAGATGGTGCAGCGTCAGCCGTTCCCAGGCCCCGGCCTCGCCATCCGCATCATCGGCGATGTCACTCCCGAGCGAGTTGATATTCTCCAAAAAGCCGATGCTATCGTCAGGGACGAAATAGAGAACCACGCAGTCCGACCGGAAGTATGGCAATTTTTTGCCGTCCTGTTGCCGATAAAAAGCGTCGGCGTCATGGGTGACGGCCGTACCTACGAACAAGTCTGTGCCGTTCGTGCCGTCAGCAGCAGCGACGGCATGACCGCCGACTGGGCAAAGCTCCCTCACGAATTATTGGCCAAGATCAGTAGCCGCATCGTCAGTGAAGTCCGTGGCATCAACCGCGTCGTTTACGACATTACCTCCAAACCCCCCGGCACCATCGAGTGGGAATAACCCCTACAAGCAAAGCGAATGGGAATGGGGCTTTCTGCTATTGATATC
>JAGOTO010000003.1 GCA_018061705.1 Candidatus Saccharimonadota bacterium
ATCCAGGCGCGCTGTATGTGGGCGGGGTGGATTGGGCCAATGCGATGATTGTGCTCGCAATCAGGATTTAAAACTTAAGGAGATACAACAACTATGGCTATTTCAATTGAGGATATAAAACGACTACGAGAACTGACGGGGGTTGGCATGACCGATGCAAAGCAAGCTCTCGATGCTACTGATGGCGACTTTGACGCTGCGCTCAAAGAAATGCGTCAAAAGGGCTTGACCAAGGCTGAGAAGAGAGGTGAGCGAGAGGCAAGGCAGGGCATTATAGGCACATATAACCACGATGGTCGCATAGGCGTCATTGTCGAGGTAAACTGCGAGACAGATTTTGTAGCACGAAATGACATATTTAAAGATCTCGTCAAAGATGTTGCTATGCACGTTGCGGCAAGCAATCCAGTGTATGTTCAATCGAGTGATATTCCTGCCGAAGACCGTGATTCCAAGCGGCAAGAACTCCTAGCGAGTGATGCGCTAAAGGGCAAACCAGCAGAGATGGCCGAAAAGATTGTCGAAGGCCAGCTGAGCAAATATTTTTCAGAACAGTGTTTGCTCGACCAGCCTTTCATCAAAAATCCAGACCAAACCGTCGGTGATTATGTGAAAGAGCACAACGCAAAACTTGGTGAAAACATCGTTATTCGGCGTTTTAGCCGCATCGGCCTCGGCGAAAAGTAGCACGGTTGGTGGTATCAGACGATACTCGTTAGGAGCGATACTGACTAAGGGCGCAGCATTGAGCGCTTGGTGACTAGCCGAAATCGCAGTGGAATTGACGAGCCACTTGCATACTGTATTGTTTTGTGATACAGTAGTGTTGATTCCACAAACCTAAAAATAAAGAAAAAAATGTCAGAATTCCCAGCTATCCAACAAGGTGTTGTTGCCAACTTACCATTGGAGATGCCCACCGAATCCGATCCTGTGGCTGCGATTTTGCAAGCGATAAAAACTCAAGATCAGTGGGAACATACACAGACGGGGCGGCGGGCACCTGAACTTACCGGCGATATCTCGTACATACCTTTTCGATTTACTGATTCGGGCACTGTTGGTCTGGGCTCGCACGAAACGGCATTCGGGAATCAAGCACTTTTGGGGTATGGGTATTGCAGAGCCATTGACGTCAGGGAGAATGGTGGTGATTCAATATCTCCGAGTGACGAAGACATCAGACTAGCACTTAGATTGTCTCTTCTCGAGGTTCGATCATTCCTTGCAACTTCAGATCCAGCTGAACAGGCTTATATAGCCAAGAAGCTATTCGAGGCAGAGCCACTGCCTGCTAGTTTGGCGGAAGAGCTGGGGGGGGCAGTCGGTGGCGTGGAGCGCCTCAAGCTGCTAAATACGCGTAGTCCAGAGGGAAGTTCTGTGGTTAGCGACGAAACGATCATTAAGCTGCTGGCATGGCATAATGCACGAACGATAGATCGCCAAAAGGCCTACGAGAAAGTCATACAGCCTTTGCGAGAGCGGTATATCGAGCGGCTGCAATGGGCAGAGGATGAGGGCTGGCTCGACAGGGGGACTATCACGCCCGAGCGACTTGAGCGTATTCGAAATATTAGTGTATATATTGATGATGATCTAGATTTTCAACCCGAGCGTAATTTTCCCGGAGCTAGTGCGTACGCAGTGATAGAAAGAAATGTTCCATCATACATACTAATAAAAAGAGTAGAGATTCTCACAAAAGCACAAATCGAGGCTATCTTTACACACGAAATGACCCACATCGTTACGGGGTTCTCGTCAAATGATGTCGTTACGGGTACCTCGTCATCTCAAGAAACAAATCTGTATGGCCTGAGAAGACTATTCAAAGACAGTAGCAGTGGCGAGCTGGCAACTTTTGTAAATGAGGCTGCTACTGATTATTTTACGCTCGCACTGTTGAATAGGGGCATCGATAGAGTGAATCTCCATCATTTCTTGATGCTCCCGGATGCAGTAAAGCCAGTAGGCTATCTTGAGGGGATATATTTTTTGAAGAAGCTCCCGATAGACCCCATACTCTACTTCAGGGCGTTGTTTGAGGATCACCCGGGGGAATCAGCAGATGATTCTTTGCGGAATGAGCTGCAGGGCCAAGCCGATCCGGCCAAAACTCCCATGTATGGCCCATACGTCTTACAGCTGCGCAGTGAGTTATCGGAGATATTCTCTGGAGTTGAAGCAGAACGGCTCGTCGAAATTTTCCATCAGCATAAAGGTAATATTTTGGGAGCCGCCATACGGTTACATCAGATTGTTCGGCGAAGCCAAAGACCACAGGGTCAAGAACAGGGTCACGAAAAACATTGACAATATGCTGATAGTGTGCTACAATCATACATAGTTCGATTGTCAAATCTAAGAAAGAAATAACATGCCACATAAATCACCATCACCCGAAACCATGCCAGGAACAGAATTATCTATCACGCAGGGTGTGCCTTTCCCCGGTGGGTCAGCAGAGCAGATCTCTGCAATAACCGAAGAGCGGCCAGGTCGCGGGGCCGCGCTGCGAGGGATGATCAATGGCGCGCGAGGCGCCGCCCAAGAGGGATGGCAGAATGCCCACGACATATGGAATACCATTCCTCCAGAAGGCCAGGCAATCATACATGCCGCTGGCCGGGGAACTCTCGCTGGTGTAGCGGATGAGTTCAAACGAACTCGCGAAGACCAGAAGCCGGCTACTCTAGTTGGACTTGTTGGGGCTGCGACTCGGGGAGCGGCAACAGGCGCAAAAGATGTCGCGATCGAAAATGGAACTCTGACGCCAGAGCAGGTTCGACGAGCCGAACAGGCTACGTATGTAGTACGTGCAATCACGAGAGCAAGACAATCTTCGCATCCGACAACAGTCTAGTCGGTTCAGGCTGCGCTGGATAAGCCCGCCTAGACATTAGGCCGGAGCCCTCTCTGCCACACGAGTTCACACTCATCGTTGGAACGCTTGTTTCAGCATTCATAAGAGTGATGTATACTTCATATCGAGTAAAGGAATGTCATGAACCCACAAAGCGTAGTTGAAGAATTGAAAAAGAAACTAGCTAGCGCAGTTGAGCATTATCAGGAACAGCTCAAAAGTTTGCGTACAGGCAGGGCAAGTGCGAGTGTGTTAGATGGTGTTACAGTCGAAGCATACGGTCAGGTCATGCCGCTGAATCAGGTTGCTAATGTGATTGCGCCTGAGGCCCAATTGCTTCAGATCACTCCGTTTGACCCAGGAAATATCCAGGCAATTGCTGGAGCGATTCGGGACAACCCATCGCTCGGCTTGAACCCAAGTGACGACGGCAGGGTTATACGGGTGCCAATCCCGGCTTTGACCGAAGAACGCCGCCGTGAGATCGTCAAGCAATTGAGTAGCAAACAGGAAGACGCTATGATTGGCATACGAAATCTCCGCCGCGACGCTATGGACGAGACGGATGACGCGAAAAAGGAAAAAATGATCGGGGAAGATGACGCAAAAAGATTGAGCAGTCAAATCGAGGAGCTGGTTCAAAAGACCCACGGTACTATCGACACCGTGACGAAGGCAAAAGAAGCCGAAATCATGAAAGTATAAAGTGAGATGGTGGATGCCCCGTCCTTTCTGACGACTTATAGCGCGTCGATAAGGGATTTGATGAATCGTGAGTTGGCCGGCGCCCGTCGTCGGCTACCGATCACGCTATCAACAGATCAAGCCTGGGCACTCGATGCACTTGAAGAGTTGACGCAACGCCCCAGCAAAATGCTAAGAGGTTGCTTGGCAGCAGCGGCATATGATAGCTGTTCAGGAAAACGCATGGGGCAGGCTGGTCTGCAGCTCGCGGTAGCACTCGAGCTCATGCAGACCTATCTGCTAATTATTGATGATGTGATGGATGTTTCAGAGCAGCGCCGTGGTCAAGCGACACTTCACGAGACGTACAGAACTTTTCATCATTTTGGTCGCCATGATGCAAATATGTCGGCGTTAACTATCGGACTGTACACACAGCATGTCGCTGCTGAGGTGCTGGCAAATATTGATGCTCCTGCAAGCGAACTATCGCAGACACAGGCGATTGTGCATAAAAACTTAGAGATAACTGGTCTCGGCCAACTGCAAGACATTGCCTCTCGATGGGTTGACGACAGCGAAGGTGAATTTGAATCAGGATTATACGAGCAGAAAACGGGCTATTACACCTTTGTCAATCCAATCGAAGCGGGTTTAGTATTGGCCGGAGGACATGATGTCATCGATGACTGCCGTACCTTTGGTCTCCCTGCCGGGGTGGCATACCAGATGTACAATGACAGTCTTGGTGTGTTTGACAGTGATATCGATGACCCGTCGGCAGCAGTGCCAGATGATATCCGCGGGAGAAAATATACCGTTCTTGTGCACAGTCTTGTGCAGACATGTAGCGAGTCGGAGCGCAGCGAATTGCGCGGTATCTTCAGGAAGCGGAGCGTATCTGACACGGACGCATTGCGCATCATCCAGCTTATGCGTCAGCACCACATAGACGACATAAATCGACAGCAGATTCAGGCTTATGTCGATCAGGCTAAACAGGCTGCCATGAACGCTCATAGTTGGGATCAGCTGTTTGCAAGAGAGCTAGGCAGTATTGTCGACTGGTTGACTGGGGCGATGCATTCGGATCTGCTAAAATAGATATTGAGTCAATGTCCAAATAAAGGGGGAACATGCTGCTAGCTATCGGACTAATACTATTTTTATTGCTCATAATAACTCACGAAATGGGGCATTTCATTGCTGCAAAGCGCAATGGTGTTGAGCCAGAAGAGTTTGGTATATTTTTTCCACCAAAACTGTGGGGCAAAAAAATGAAAGGTGGTTGGGAGTTTACTATCAACGCACTCCCCCTCGGAGGTTTTGTAAAGCTCAAGGGCGAGCACGATAGTGACACGGAAAAGGGGAGCTTTGGGGCTGCTTCCGACGCGGCAAAGGCAAAAATTATGCTCGCCGGAGTTGCAGTAAATTTTGTCACCGCCTTTGTGCTGTTTACTTTCCTTGCCCTTGTCGGGATGCCTAAAATCATCGAAAATCAATTTACTGTCGTATCTGATACCAACGTTGTAAAACAAGAAACTTTGGTGGGCTATGTTGACGAGAAATCACCGGCTGCTGCGGGTGGTATAAAACAGAGGGATAGGCTGGTTAGTATCAGTAATGCGACTCAAACCGTTCGTCTTGACGGAGAAACGTTGAGCAAAGTTACACAAAATTTTGCTGGTCAGAAAGTAACGGTGGCATACGAGAGGTCGGGTGATCTTCGGTCTACCACTGTACAACTACGGGACAAAAAAACCGTACAAGAAAGTGCCAAGACAGAAAATCCTGTCGGATATCTTGGGGTCGTTCCTCAACAGATATCGATTCAGCGCTCCACCTGGTCCGCCCCAGTCGTGGCTGCAGGGCTCAGTGCTCAGATCACCAAGCTCACCTTCATTGGGATCGGGAAGGCGCTACAGGGGCTAGGGGGGATTATTGCTGGTGGAATCACCGGCAACACAGCAGCTCGCCAGAATGCTCAAGTGGAGGCGAGCAGTCAAGTGTCGGGGCCGTTGGGCATCTTCTTTGTGCTTAAGGATGGGAGTAGTCTCGGGTGGCTGTTTATGCTTTTTATCGTCGCGATCATTTCACTGACACTTGCTATCATGAACGTTTTGCCTATACCGGCTCTCGATGGCGGGCGGCTATACATGATGCTTGCGAGCCGACTCACTAAAGAAAAACGTCTGACACCTGCCATGGAAGAGCGAATCGTCATGTCGAGCTTCCTGTTGCTGCTTGGACTTATTGCACTAATCACCGTCGTTGATGTTAAGCGGTTTTTCTAAGCGTCGCGGGGTGAGCGAAGCCGACAAGCTCCAGCCGGGTAGTACTTCGGTTCTGTCGGTTGACGGGGGCCACTCTGCGGTCGATCGTAGCGTAGTGGGCTCAGACTCGGTATCGACAGCATGGGGGCCGGTGGCTGGGATTTTTTGGGCGATTGGTATATTTGTTGGAGTTCAGTTTGTTGTCGCCCTGCTTGCGTTTGCGGCTCTGAGAGCCTACGGCGTTGACGAAGGCCGGATTGATACGATTCTAACCTCATCTGTAGCTGCTCAGTTTCTATATATCTTTCTCATTGAGTCAGTAACTGTTGCGGGGATCTTGCTGTATGTGCGCCACAAGAAAGGTACGCTTGCTCAACTCGGTCTGACTCGGATAAGCTTGCGGCATATTTGGCTAGCGCTGGCTGGGTTTGCTGTGTATTTTATCGCCTATGTCGTCATTGCGAGTCTGGCAAGTTCGCTCGTACCCTCTCTCGACACAGAGCAAGAGCAAGATATTGGATTTGACAATGCCATAACAACGCTACAGCTCCTCCTCACATTTTGTAGTCTTGCGGTGTTACCTCCTTTGGCCGAGGAGATCGTGTTTCGGGGATTTATGTTTGGGGGGCTTCGACGGGCCTGGAAATTTATGCCGGCTGCAATAGTGACCAGTCTGTTATTTGCGGCTGGGCATCTTTTTGGGGGCTATAGCGATGAGCCACTTCTCTGGATCGCTGCTCTGGATACCTTCGTCTTGTCGATGGTTCTGTGCCATTTGCGAGAAAAGTCTGGCAGCCTGTGGCCGAGTATATTTGTGCATGCTATCAAAAACAGCCTTGCGTTTTCGGTGTTATTTTTACTAAATTAAGGTACAATTGTCTCGATGAGAGAGCTGGGCCAGCAGATAGTTTATCGTGCAAGGCCGATGCACTCAGAATGCGACATCACACTGACCTTTACTCAGACTAAAGAAGGAAGTTATGAAATACACGAAAGTCTCACAGCTCGCATCTCGCACAAGCAAAACTGCTCCAGCAGAAGAAGTCGCCCGAAATGCGCAGCTATTGATACGCGCGGGGTATGTCTATAAGGTAATGGCCGGGGTATACGCGTATACGCCGCTCGGACTGGCGGTGCTTGAAAATATCAAATCAATTGTCAGGGAAGAAATGGCGTCGGTCGGCGGGCAAGAGCTCATCATGAGTAGTCTGCAGCCTCGAGAGACCTGGGAGCAAACTGGTCGATGGGACGAGAAAGTTGTCGATATCTGGTTTAAATCTCATCTTCAGGATGGTACCGAAGTCGGTTTTGCCTGGACTCACGAGGAGCCAATCATTGAAATGCTCAAGACCTATATCAGTAGCTACAAAGATCTGCCGGTCTATGTTCATCAGTTCCAAACAAAACTTAGAAACGAAGTTCGGGCTAAGAGCGGCATTCTGCGCGGTCGTGAATTTGTTATGAATGATATGTACAGTTGCTGTCGCACCGCCGATGAGCACGAGGCATTTTACCAGGCGACAATGGACGCATATCTTCGTATCTTTAAACGAGTTGGGATTGGTGACGATACGTATGTGACATTTGCAAGCGGTGGAGCATTTACCAAGTTTAGCCATGAATTCCAAACGGTTTGCGAAGCCGGTGAAGACTACATATTCCTCGTTCCCAGCACGAAACAGGCCTTCAATGCAGAAATAGCCCCGGTGAAAGCCGCCCCTGTTGAGCAGGCAAATGAAGTGAAAGAACTATCTTTCTTAGATGATCCTGCTACCACCGGAGTTGAAGCGCTTGTCAACAAACTCGAAATTCCGCTGACTTCAAGCACCAAGACCATGCTGTATGATACCGACAAGGGGATAGTTGGAGCCGTGGTACGGAGTGATTACAAACTGAACGAAGAAAAGCTAAAGGCAGTTGCGGACGCAGACTGGTTGCGGATAGCCAGTGCTGATCAGGTCCGTGAGCTTACTGGGGCAGAACCCGGATTTGCAGGGCTCTACCATTTGCCTGAATCCGTTCAGTTGTTTGTCGATGAGTCCTGCGAAAGTCTCGTTAATTTCGAAACTGGAGCGAATGAGACAGGGAAACATGCCTACAATGTCAATTGGGAAAGAGATGTTCTACGTCCGGCTGAATTCTATGACATTAAACTCGCCAAAGCGGGCGATCTTTACCCCGAAACTGGAGAAGCGTACGAAGTACATAAAACAGCAGAAGTAGGAAATATATTTAACTTCGGTACCAAAAAAAGTGAAGAAACGAACTTTACTTTTACTGCCGACGATGGCAAGACCCGATTTGTACATCTGGGCTCTTACGGTATCGGCGTAACTCGTTTGATGGGAGTCATAGCCGAAAAATGCTCTGACGATAAAGGTTTGGTATGGCCACAGGCAATCGCACCATACGATCTCTACATTGTGCTCATCGGTGATGATCCTGCGGTTGCCAAAAAAGCTGAAGAACTGTGCGATATCGCACAGTCTTGGGGGGTGAACGTGCTGTATGATGACACCGATAAACGACCAGGAGAGAAGTTTGCGGATGCCGATCTTCTTGGTATTCCGCACCGTGTTGTCATTAGCGCAAAAACTGCAGGAGCAGAGTTGTATGAGTACAAATCAAGACAGTCAAACGAAGCAGAGATGGTATCCATGGAAATCCTAAAAAACAAGTTGACCCAACAACCGTAAACCGTTACTATAGCAACACTAAAATTCCACAACCGATTATTTCGGAGAGGCCGCGATAAGAACAGAAGGAGCATAGATATGAAAAAGTTATTTCATTTGACCCAGGCGGGTATAGAGGAGCTGGAGGCTGAGAAACAAGTCTTACTCAAGAAGCGCTCTGTCACCGCAGAAGCGATTAAGACCGCACGTGAGCTCGGTGACCTAGCGGAAAATGCCGAATATCAGTCAGCTCGAGCCGAGCAGGAGCGTACCGAAAGCAGGCTGGAAGAAATCGACCACATTTTAGTCAATGTAGAGGTGATCAAAGCCAGAAAATCTAACCAGATTGGCTTAGGCTCGACTGTTACGCTCTCACAATCGAAAGGCAAGGATGTCACCGTACAGATTGTTGGAACGATTGAGGCAGACCCAGCGAACGACAAGATCTCAGACGAATCCCCAATCGGCAAAGCACTTATCGGCAAAAAAGAGGGCGATTCTGTCGATATCGTCAAGCCAGCAGAAACCATCACCTACAAAGTCATATCTATCCGTTAGATTCTTTACATTCTGACCGGAAAGCAGGAGAATAGGTCTATAAAGAGGAGGGGAGTGAAATGGATACACCAGAGGTGAACCAGCCAAATGCGGGAAAATCTTCTAGCACTAAGACCTTGGCTCTGAGGGTCAACCCTTGGTTGCTTTCGGTGGCGTTGGCAGCGGCACTCATTGCCACAGTGGTTATGTGGCGTCCGTGGAGTGCAGCGCAAAAAGCAACTGACCGGACGGTTAGCGTGAGTGGCATGGCGTCAATCTCGGCCGAGCCAGACGAGTATGGCTTTTATCCAGTATACGAGTTTAAAACTGAGGATAAGGCTACCGGTCTGTCGCAGCTGACGGCGAAAAGTGATGAAGTTGTGGCGGGGCTCAAAAAAGCTGGCGTGGCCGACAAGGATATTAAAACCAACGCGAGTGGCTACCAAGACTATTACTACTATGACACCGAAAATCGGACCCACACCTATAGTCTCCAGATTAGCGCAACGACCCATGATCGGGACGCTGCGCAAAAAGTTCAAGATTATCTGATCACTACAACCCCGATTGGTGCGGTTAGTCCGCAAGCAACCTTCAGTGCTGCCAAGCAAAAACGGCTTGAATCTGAAGGTCGTGAACAGGCAACCAAGGAGGCGCGGGCCAAGGCTGATCAGCAGGCCAAAAATCTTGGGTTCAAAATAGGCGCGGTGAAAAGCGTCCAGGATAGCAGTGATGGTTATGGATACCCTATGCCACTGACAGGTGCAGGGGATTCGGCCGAATTATCCGTTGCAAAAGAGCCGAGCATGACTATCCAGCCAGGCCAAAATGACCTCATCTACACCGTGCAGGTCGTATACTATATCCGCTAGGTTTGGACATGTTTTTGGCGCGCACCCATGGCTGCCTTGATATATGGCAGGCTGGCGGGAACAGCGAGTGCAACCGAACCGGCAAAAGATGTTGTCGCCATGCCGTGTGCGTAAATGGCGAAAGCGCCATATCGTTCTCGCTTTGACATGTCGGTAACCGTCTCCAGGGCAAGTTGTTCGAACATCGCTGACATCAAGTAAAATCCCGCCGTGGAGCGTTGAACGGCAGTTAGTGCCTTACTGGCTGATGCTACGACAGGCTCATTCCCACGTATATTGGCCACGATGCTCGGCAGTATGGTCACGGCTTTTTCCATACCGAGCGTCAGTGCGACGGAATCTGATAGTATTCCGCATTGCCATAGTGCATGAAAGGAGTTTAACGTCCGTATCGGATCTGTGCCTGCATCGGCCCGCCGACCGAGTGGCGATCGGGTCTTGGTGGCCTTTGCTGCTGCGCCGTCTAGCAGATCAAAGAACCCATCGACTGCGAGTAAGTCACAGGCTTGCACGAGCTGTTGTCCTGAGAGGGTGCCGTCTGAAACGTTGCCGCTTCGTAGGATTTTGCAGGCCTGAATGTTGGCGGCAAACCCGAGGCCCGTCAACGCATTACCTGGTGTTGCTACTCCGTGAGTGAGCGCAGCGAATTCCTGAAAGATATTTTTTACATCGACATCGTACTCCGGCGTACTGCCAGCAGCATGAGCTTGAAGATCGTATGAAAGTTTCATCATTCCTAGTATAGAAGCTACGATGTCACGACCAAAGCACCAGCAGTTTCATAAGTAGCAAGATTTCAGTACAATAGTTCATATATGCAGTGGCTTAATAAAATTGTTGACGATCTTGTGGCCGTTTCTCATGACGAAGAAATCCTAATCGAATCAGGGGGTTCTCCCAGTGGCACTCATCACCTGGGTCATATGCGTGAACTTGTGACGTGCGATGCGGTCCTCCTCGAGCTACGTCGACGCGGTCAGAGGGCAAGGCATATATATTTTTCCGATGATCTTGATGGTCTCAGAAAAGTGCCAGTCGATGTACCGGCCAGCTTTGAGCAGTACCTCGGTATGCCGTTGTGCGATATCCCATCACCGGACGGTAGAGCGGAGTCGTACGGAGACTACTTTACATCACAGTTGCAGCGGGCCAGCCAGAGTCTCGGCATAGAAGTAGAATTCATCGCGTCGCACGAAAAGTACCGCACTGGCTTCTTTGTCTCTGCTATAGAGCGCAGCCTCGAACGACTGCAGCAGGCCAAAGAGGCGCTAGAGTCAATCTCGGGTCGAAAACTTGAAGATAGTTGGTCACCGATTCAGATAATGGAGCAGGGTCGGCTGAAAAAGCGAGCATTTGTTTCTATTGATACGCAGAACAAGACACTTATCTATCGTAATGCAGAAGGCGCAGAGCAGCATGTGAAATATGATGATGGGAGCGTTAAACTTGATTGGCGACTTGATTGGCCCGGCCGATGGTGGTTGCTGCGTATTGCCGCCGAGCCGTTTGGTCGTGATCATGCGAGTGCTGGGGGTAGTTACGATACCGGCATGCAAATTATGAAAGACGTCTACGGAGCACCAGCACCATATCCAATTCCGTACGATTTTATTAACCTTGCTGGCGATACCAAAAAAATGAGTGCGAGCAAGGGTACTGGGCTCGACGCTGAAGAAGGCGTCACCATCATGCCGCCGGAAGTAGTCAGATATTTGGTGCTCGGTGTGCCCCCAAAGAAACGGATATACTTTGACCCTGTGGGTGATGTCGTGAGGCTTATGGATGAATATGCCGCGTTGGTTGCGAAGCCAGAAAAAACAGCCGATGAGCAGCAGCTCCTGTACATCTGTACGCGCGGGAACAGTGATGGCATGGTGAGCCGAGTGCCTTTCAGCCACCTCGTAGCGTCATATCAAGCAAGCTTGCGTGACCCCGCAAAAACCCTGGAGGTTATCGGTCGGACCGAGTATGCGGCAATTGCTGCGGCGGAGTCCGAAATAATTTTGAAAGAGCTGACATTCATCGACGCATGGCTCGATAAGCGCGCACCCGATGAGGTGAAATTTAGTTTACTGGAACAGATACAAATAGATGAATTTAATGAAAATGAGGTAAAACTCTTTGCCGGTTTGGCAGAAATGATTGCCGCTGCGCCTCTCGATGCAGATGGTGAGCTTTACCACAAGGCGCTATACTCACTCAAAGAAGAGTTAGGCATGCAGCCCAAGGATGTATTCTCGGCACTGTACCGGCTACTTATCGGCAAGACCAATGGCCCACGAGCTGGTTGGTTTCTAAGTATCCTGCCTCGTGACTGGCTCATCGCACGCCTGAGGTTAGTAAAATGAACAGAACCAGTTGCTGATATGAAATCAATGGCCAGCATTGTCCAGGAGCTATGTGCTGCCGAGGATTTTTACACGGGGGAATCTCGTCGGGCTTACAAGACCTTGGGTTGCTTGTGCCCGTGAGAGCTATCAGGAGTATTGAGGTGGTTGGGGCATCGAGCAATGGAAATAACTGACCAACATTTTCACGAGTTGATAGACCGGGCATTTGATAGCTTGCCGCAGACGCATCGCGATCGGGTAAAAAACGTTGCGATTATCACGGCCGATGAACCGACAGAGGAGCAACGAAAAGAATTGAAGCTTCGCTGCAATGAAACTCTGCTCGGTTTGTATAGTGGAATACCATTATCTGAGCGGCAAGGGAGAGAGCCGATAATGCCAGACGTCATCACCCTATTTAAGTGGCCGTTACTCGATCACAGTATCGACGAGGCGAGTTTGTATGAGCACATCCGTCATACACTCTGGCACGAAGTGGCCCACTACTATGGCCTCAACCATACTCAGATACATGCCCTCGAGTAGTAGGAATCTATCGTTGCAGCGAATCTGTACTGGAGGGGTGAGCCCCTCCTTTTCAGGGTTTCATACATCTAGCCCGGTGCTGAGCGCCGGCTTTAGGGGGAGGGAGTACTGATTTCGAATTTATTTCGAATCTGTACTGGAGGGGTGAGCCCCTCCTTTTGTATACCCAG
>JAGOTO010000004.1 GCA_018061705.1 Candidatus Saccharimonadota bacterium
TGCAGAACCAGTCAATCAATCGCTTAACCTCTACTTCATGGCCTCCGAGAAGCGGTTGATCCAATGCGAGCACAGTTGATACAAACGCATCATTGAAATCAATCAACTCATTGAGCCGCTCCCCACGAGCAGGGTAACCATGTTTATGTCGATCCATTACATCCTGGGCTAGTGCGGCTTGCGGAGCCTGAAGGATCAATGCGCGCAACCAATGCCAGGCCTTCGCCCCGCTGAGTGAGTCCGATAACTCAATATTGCGAGCATCTCGTTGGGCGTCAACAATGAGAGGTTTTAGGCCTTGAATATCAGGCTTTCCTCGCCACCTCCGGCTAGCAATAGGTACTTCATTGCGCAATGAAAGTTGGACATCTTGATACAGCGTTAGCATACCACCCCGCTGCTTGCGTGCCCGATAATCTCCATACCGCTGCCATACATTATTCATGGCTGAAGCCCATTCCGGTATAGAGAAACCTTTTTTCTGGCGTCTGGAATATAGTTGAGACCTCGTTCATTTATAGCTCGCCCCAATTATCGCCAATAGAGGTATCGACGGCGAGCTTTACGGATAGGTCGGGGTAGACTGCTTCCATGGTGCTTTTGAGTATTTGGGCTACCTGTTTTGCATCGGCCTCATTACATTCGACAAGTATAGAGTCGTGGATTTGTAGAAGCTGCCGAGCGCCTGGAACCTTCACGGCCAATGCTTTATCGACCGCCACCATAGCGAGCTTCATAAGATCTGCCTCAGTACCCTGTATGGGCATGTTCATCGCTGCGCGTTCGGCTGCTTGCCGTACGATAAAATTCGAGGACTGTATATCAGGCATTGGTCGACGCCGACCGAGGAGCGTTTCGACGTAGCCACCACTCCGTGCCTGTTCCTTGAGTCCATTCAGGTAATCGAGGAGTGGGGCTCGTAGCTTAAAGTATTCATCGATAAAGCTTTTTGCCTGAGCAAAAGTCATGTTGGCGGCGGCCATCAACCCGTGTGCGCTCATTCCATAGAGCACACCAAAGTTTATTGCCTTCACGGCCGAACGCATCTGTTTTGTGACATCCTCAGGGCTACGCCCGTATATTTGGGCAGCCGTCATGACATGAATATCCGCACCTCTGTTAAACATGTCTACCATGTCGACATCATTACTCATAGCTGCCGCGAGGCGCAGCTCAAACTGACTGTAGTCGGCGCTCACAAACTTTCTTCCCCTGCCCGCCACAAAAGCCGTTCGGATGTGTTTGCCGAGTTCTGTACGTACTGGTATGTTTTGTAGGTTTGGATCGACACTGCTGAGTCGTCCTGTCTGGGCAATAGTAAGGTTAAATGTAGTATGGATGCGGCCATGGCCATCGACAAGCTTCGGTAAAGTATCGACATATGTATTCTTGAGCTTCGTTACTTCGCGGTACTGGCTAACTAGGTCAATGATTGGATGTGCGGCACGAAGCTTATCGAGTTCATTCGCCGCCGTACTATACCCCGTTTTGCCCTTCTTCACACCTGCTGTTGGGAGCCCAAGTTTATCAAACAAAACGGTCGCAAGCTGTGCCGGACTAGCAATGTTAAACTCGGTATCTGCATGACCGTATATTTGTTGTTCAAGGTCAGAAATACTATCGTCAATCTGCTCTGCGAATCGTGCAAGATACGTGGTATCGAGCTGGATGCCGGAAAATTCCATGCGTGCAAGCACCGGGATCACCGGCATATCGACTTCGGCATTGAGCCGGGCAAAACCGGTCTTTTCTGCCAGTTCAGCACGCTGCTTGATAGATATAGCCCGTATCACCGCAATCACTTCGCTCCCACGAGCCAACAACTCCTCATCGGACATATTCTCAAACGGCGAACCATCATAGCCCAAAACATCTACAGCAACATCTGTGAGCAGTTGCGCCCGAATAAGGCTGTTGAGTGTAAATGCACAAACGAGGACGTCGTGAGCAACACCAGGCAATATTGACGAGCCCATGCCAAGAAGGGTTTTAAATGTCGACTTTACATCGTAGCCAATACATTTCGTCTTTGCCATACTAAGCTTTGAGAGAACGGCCGCCGGATCAAGTTTGGACAAATCAAATGTATATGTCACCGCATCTTCCGCGGACACGACAAGGGCCCTGGGGTCACGACCTGCCACCCCTGCAGAGCGAGCATATACAACTATTTCCGCTTGGGCTGGCAGTTTTACCTCTGATAGCTTCTTTTCGTCGTCGACGATCCGGTTTTCGCCAACCATAAATCCATGAGCCACTCCCTCGACGTCATGTTGTCGCAGGTCGACGTGGAGAATATCCGGGACCTGCCGCGCGAGTGATCGAAACTCCAGCTTCTCGAGCAAATGAAGGATTCTTTCGGGATCAGCATGGTGCCCATCCATACGAGCGAGATCCAACGGAAGTGGTGCGTCGGTCCAGATAGCACCAAGTTCCTTACTCATGTAAGCACTCTCTTTGCCTACCTCAAGTTTTTTGCGCACAGACTCTTTCACCTGCCAGAGATTTTCGTAGATACCGTCGAGAGTCTGGAAGTCCTGCAGCAACTGTATCGCCGTCTTCTCGCCGACTCCAGGGACGCCAGGGATGTTATCGGAACTATCACCTTTTAGTGACTTGAGATCCAGAAATTGATCCACGGCAATCCCATATTTTGCAGTGAAACTCTCTGGTGAATACAATTCTATATTGCTCAACCCTTTCTTGAGCGCGTAGACCTTTACGTGGTCGTTGACGAGTTGCAGCATATCCATGTCGGATGTAATGAGAAGTGTCTCCAAGCCTGCTTCGCTGGCTTGGAGGGCCAAGGCGCCCATGATGTCATCGGCCTCATAGTCATCGAGTTCGTATAGGGGCCAACCGAAAGCGTCTAGTAGCTCGTGCAACACAGGAATTTGTTCGTAAAAATCGGGTGGGGCTGGCTTACGTCCCGCCTTGTACTCTGAATAAATCTCGAGCCGTTTGCGGATATTCGTCTTGGGCTTATCCCATGCAACCGCTACATAATCAGGTTTGAGCCGTTTGATAACTTCTAAGGCCATCGTAGCGAACCCAAAGACCCCTCCCGTTGGGGTGCCGTCTTTTGTCGCCAAATTTGGCATAGCGTAGTACCCGCGATAAAACACACTCTTCCCGTCTATAACCGCTAGCCGCTTGCGAGCTCCCTTTGTCATAGAAGGTAGTATAACGCCTGTTCCCCGTCTAGGCTATCAAGGATCCCCGCAACCGTCCGCAATAAGCCGGCATAGAACCGTATGCTTCGAAAGCCACAATCGTGCGTATACATAACTTCAGGATTAAGTGGCTAGCGATCGGACTTGCATCAACGCATTCGGAACTCATCCATGGTTCTCCGCAAGATATTATCAAAATTGCTTACCCATCGTACCCCTACGAGAATGCATCAACTTATTTCTAAGTTTATGCATAAAAGCTTATACTTAGTACCATGCCCCAGGAGGATACACACAAACATCTCGCCTACTATCGAATGACCCCGGGTAATGTACTGAAGTACCTCGAAGCCCAAGAGTCCGGACTTACAAGTGCTGAGGCAGCCGATCGTCTTTCAAGGGATGGTCCAAACACCCTTACTATTCAAAAGTCAGAAACCTGGCTCACGACCTACCTCCGTCAATTCAAAGATCTCATGATCGCCTTACTGCTCGTTAGTTCGATTATATCCTTTTTCCTGGGAGATAATCGGGCCGGGATCGTCCTGCTCGGCCTAGTGTTCTTTAACACTACGATCGGATTTTTACAGGAGTATAAAGCAGAAAAACTCATACAGTCGCTTGAGAGGCTCATCGTAGCAAAAACTCGTGTGATTCGTGATGGCGTTGAGATAGAGATCGCCTCTTCCGAGCTTGTGGCTGGAGATATTGTGCGAATTGAAGCGGGCGATAACGTCCCCGCCGACCTACGAATTATTCGAGAAGAAGAACTGAGCACAAATGACTTTGCCTTGACCGGCGAGAGCAACCCAACTCGCAAGTTTAAGCATGCAATATCTTCTGACGTGCCGCTATCCGGGAGACAAAACCTTGTCCACATGGGCACTACGGTCGCAACAGGCGAAGGCTATGGTGTGGTGGTGGGCACTGGCATGCAAACCGAGCTTGGTCGTATCGCCACCATGAGTGCTGATACCGGGAAAATGCTCAGTCCGCTCCAGAAAGAGATGAATAATATCGCAACTCGCGTCACTCAAGGAACGATGGTGCTGTGCGTACTATTGCTCCCGATAGCGATTGTCGGCGGGCTCGCCATCAAAGATGCCTTCCTCTTTGCTATTGCCATCGCGAGCTCCATCATTCCGCAGGGTTTGCCCGCAGAAATCAACACGGCCCTGGCACAAGCTGCTGGCAAACTTGCGCATGCCCGAGCGCTGGTCAAAAAGTTGAGTGCCGTTGAGACTCTGGGAGCAACCAATATCATTCTAACTGACAAGACAGGTACCCTTACAAAAAATCAAATGACCGTCGAGCAGCTTCTCATCGGAAGGACAGAATACAACGTCACTGGTACCGGCTATGAAGCAAATGGCGAGATTGCTGACAGAGACGGCAAACCAATCCCAGGTGAAATGTTGCTACCCATCAGGTTGTTTTTTGAAACCGCCGCCCTGGCAAGTAATGCGCGAGTCAATCCTCCAGATGACGAGCATGCAGGCTGGCATGTAATCGGTGATCCGACCGAGGGCGCGCTCATTACTCTTGTCCGTAAAGCTGGGTTAGACCCGATCGGCCTGGACCAGACTCACGTCGAATCCAGAGAATATGCTTTTGACTCGGCCCGAAAACGTATGAGTAGCGTACGCAGCTATCACGGAAAACAAGTGCTCTTCGTAAAAGGTTCGCCAGAAAGTATACTCGATCAATCTACAAGCGTCTGGGAGCACGGTAAAAGCAAAAAACTAACAACCGCAGAGCGACGGCGACTTCTGGCCTATCACGAGGAACATGCCGCAGCGGCTCAACGCAATCTCGCACTCGCATTTCGAGAGCTCCCCGCACATTTCGACCCCCACAAGCACCAACTAGAGGATGCAGAAAAAGATCTGACATTCCTTGGTATTGTCAGCATGATTGATCCGCTTAGAGACGAGGTGCCCGCGGCCATGGAAGCGGCCCGGCGAGCCCATATGAGTGTTTCTATCGTGACAGGAGATTTTGCGACCACGGCGCGCGCTATAGCCGTCAAAGCCAAACTGGCGGACAGACCCGAGCACCTTACCGTAATTGCCGGAGAAGATCTCGCTGGCATGGACGATGCCCAGATACTCGACTACGTGCGCCAGGGTGGAGCAATTTTTAGTCGAGTCGCTCCTGAGGACAAGTTACGAATCGTCAGTCTAACCCAACGATCCGGCATGGTTGTCGCTGTCACCGGTGATGGCATTAACGATGCACCGGCACTCAAGCAAGCCGATATCGGCGTTGCCATGGGCGCAACTGGTACCGACGTTGCAAAACAATCCGCCGATCTTGTCCTCATTGATGATAGCTTCCACACCCTTGTTGGCGCAGTCCAAGAGGGGCGTACGATATTTAAAAACATCCAAAAAGGTACACTCAGTTGCTTTACTTCAAACATGGCTGAGCTGGTAGTAAATCTTGTGAGCCTCGCTGCAGCAACGATGTTTGGAGTCCCCCTTGCGATATCAGTTATGCAGATTTTGGCAATCGATCTCATCGCAGAGCTCTTCCCGATCGCCGCCCTCGGGAGAGACAAGGCAGAGCGACACCTCATGCACGAGCCACCCAGAAAACTGAATCATCACATCCTCAACCGGCGTAGTATTATCGATCTTCTATGGTGCGGACTACTGATCGGCAGCCTTGCATTTGCGAATTATCTTTTCTACTACTGGCGGCGAGGTATTGGGGCAGCTCATATCGACGCCCAAAGTCTCATCCATGCCCAGGCAACGTCCCTAACCTATCTGACTATCGTTCTCTGTCAGCTCGCCAACATTCTGCAGCGACGCAGTGAACACGGGTTATTCACTCGCTACCAGCTCCACAACCGTATGCTGTGGGGAGCTATGGCCCTATCTATAACCTGTGTGATCGCAATTTTGTATAGTCCACTGAACACATACTTTGCAAGTGGCCCACTCGGTCTTGTTGACTGGCTGCTAGCCATCGCGGCAGCAGCGATTTTTGTTATGATCCGTGAGATTCAGGGCCACAACCACAAACACTCACGTAACGCTCTTTTCGCTCGCCACGGCCACGAAGCTCTCCGCCGCCACCTGCAACGCGCCTAAGCGAGCAGCTCTTCGATTGCTTGCTCGAGCTCTGCCTCGCCATTTTCATTATTAAGCGTTTTGTCGCATGCAGCTTTTACGGCACTCATATTAAGCGTAGCCTCGTCTCCAGAATGTGACATCTCGGCTGCCTCCTCAGATAGGAACTGCTCAAAGGTTATATCGTCTTCACTGCCACGTCCCCTGTTAGCACGTTGGATTCGTTCGTAGCGAACACGAGGAGCGGCATCTACCCACACCGCCAACCCGTGCAGCTCATGAATACGGTCGATTTCACCCGGGTTCCGCAGGCTGCCGACCGCTAGACCTTTATACTCTCGTTTTGAGCGACTGAGCGCTTCGACCGCTTTATCGACAAGCACACCGAGCCCCCCCACTCGCCGCCATTCTGCGCTAATCGCTCGTAAACTCTCTCGCTCCACTGGCAGACCACGTCGGCGACACTCATCACGCAATATATCAGACACAGAAACCCAGAGGTAACCATGTTTTTCGGAGAGCACCCGTCCGACAGTATCTTTGCCGCTCCCATTTGTACCTGCTATACCGACAACTTTCATGGGTTAGATTGTAACAGACGATTCATTCTGCGCAATTACACACTGTAAGATGAACCTATTATCTTCATGTGAGGGCAGTCCCCAAGTTGTTATGCCGCTACGTTATTCTTCAGGATTGTTTTTGCAACCCTCAAACTAGGTAACACTACGTGCGCTTGTGTGTCACCGAAAGCTTCGGCGGGCAGATTGGTCGTCAGACCGGCAGTGAAACAACCAGATGAATGTGCAGAAGCAACTCCCCCGCGCGAGTCATCGATAGCAATGGTTTGCAATCGTATTTTGGAATCAAGTTTTGCGTTTCCTGTGGACGGAATACCAAGCGCGTGGTAAGCCCTATCAAAAGCCTCGCGATTGGGTTTTGGCCTCCGCACGAGGTCCCCAGATATGATTCTATCCTCCGGTATCAACTCACCAAGATCAAATTTGTCAAGAACAATCCGGATATCAGAAATTTTTGCCATACTGGCAATTGCCAAGCCGTGCTTAAGATTTCTATGTGCGAAAGTCATGAGCTCTTGTGCCCCTGGATTGAGCCCAACATACGTTTCCAGAAGTCGAGTATGCAGCTCTGAGCGTTTTTTTATCAAGCTCTGAAATCTCTCATCAGAAGCGTCATAGTCTATTTGGCTATCAAATATGCCTGCTTTTTTAAATAGATAAGCAATCGACCCTTCAAGCGTAGGCTCAGCGGCTTTTACGTATGACTCCTCGCTCTGTTGCGGCGTCAAATTAGTTAATATCTCATTACCAATCTCTATTCCTAACTCCTTCGCAGCTAAAATCCGTGAGATATCATGAATCCGTTGACCTTTTAATCTACCCGCTGGAATAAATGGTGAGGTGATCGTATCGTCAAAATCCAATAGTAAACCGTGAAAGCCATTTTCCGGTACGATTGCTTTGGTCTCCTGGGAGTACGCTTCAACAAAATGGGGCATTAACTTATTATACAATAGCAGGTGTACTATGTCTACTTTATGTAGTCGTGGAGTTTGCGGGCATCTTTGTGTTTGCGCAGTTTTGCAAGGGCCTTGGCCTCGATCTGGCGAATACGTTCACGAGTGACGGAAAATTCTTGACCCACTTCCTCGAGCGTGTGCTGCTTGCCATCTTCGAGTCCGAAACGAAGTTTCAAAATCTTTTGCTCACGTTCGGTCAGGGCCGATAGCATATCCTTGACTTGTTCTTTTAGGAGCTGGCCTGTGGCGGACTCTTCGGGCGTAATAGTGTCTTCATCCTCGATAAAATCAGCCAAGACTGACTCTTCCTCGTCATCGCGAATACTTGCATCGAGCGAAGAAATGTCTTGTTTGATTTTCATGATGTGTTCGACCTTTGCTTCGTCGATCTCCATCTCCTTGGCGATCTCGGCGTTGGTGGGCTCGCGGTTATACTCTTGTGTCAACCGACGCTGGGTTCGTAACAATTTATTGATTGTCTCAACCATATGGACAGGGATGCGGATCGTCCTAGCTTGGTCAGCAATAGCACGGGTGATCGCTTGTCGAATCCACCAGGTCGCGTAGGTGCTGAATTTAAATCCCTTATCGGGATCAAACTTTTCAACCGCGCGGAGCAGTCCGGTATTCCCCTCCTGTATCAGGTCGAGTAGGTCAAGACCTCGGCCAACGTAACGCTTGGCAATGGAGACGACCAGACGCATATTTGCCTCCGCCATTTGGTCTTTGGCTTCTTTGTCACCAGACACAACACGCTGGGCAAGCGCCAGCTCTTCTTCGGCATTGAGCAATGGGATTTTCCCAATTTCGCGCAGATACAAACGGACGGAGTCATCGGCGATGTCATCGAGGTATGTCTGGTCTTCGAGTACAATTTCCTCTTCCTCTTCAATCAACCATTCATCGCTCAGATCAGCGGCGACAGGTTCTTCTGGGGCAACGACATCGACGCCTGCCTCAGAAAGCTCGGTGTAAAGTGCATCTAATGTTTCGACATTCTCGGGGACATCTGGAATAATCGCAGAAATGTCCCTAGCGTCAATCGTACCCGCCGCCTTAGCTTTTGCGATTAGATCTGCTCTGGCTCGCAGAGCCTTGTCTTTTGGTTCATTCTTGGGTGCCACTCATATCTCCTTGGTTGTTTCGTAATAGAACGTCGAGGTTGCTTGCTCTCCGCAGAAGTTTCTGCGCCTCATCAGTAGTTGCATTTTGTAGCTTCGCGACAATGGTCTGTTTTTGCATGCGCACATACTGTCTTATCAGATCGGCCTGTAGTCGCTCTGCTTCTGCACGTAGCTCCATAGGCTCAACATCTTGATACAGCGTCTCGTAGACTAATGATAATATTTTACCATACTCTGCGATTTGACGCACCTCTTCAGGGTCAGTCCCGTCAAAGTCAGTGTGCTCAGCAAGAAACTCAAATGCGGTCCGAGCATCATCATCTGTGAACATATCAGGGTCAAGAGGATAGAGCAGTCGTCGCAAGCCGGGCTTCATAAGCGCCAGCGCCATCAGGCGTTCTTCTGTCTTTTTTTTGTCTAGGATGGCTCGGTCAACAGATACGTGATTCACCTGGGGCGCTCTACGCCGGAGCGGTACGGTCTGGCCTGGAGTTGTACTGAGTTTTTCGCTGAGAGCGGTTTTGCTCACTTGAAGTATGGAAGCCAGTCGTGATACGAAATGATCCTGCTCGACCCTGTCCGTCAATTGTCGGACGACACGAAGCACGATGTCGCTGATCTCACGTTTTCCCAAGGCGCTAGATATATTCAATGTCGAGACATAGTGGTCAATAAGCCAATCGATAGCGTATTTCGGCTCCTCTATTACCTGTTCCCATGTTTTTGTATCCTGACGTATCAGTTCGTCAGGGTCCTTCCCCGATGGCAAGGTGATGACGCTGAGATGAATACCGCCGACCTTGCCAGCTATCGGGATCGCTCTCTCGGTTGCGGCCAGGCCCGCCTTATCCGCGTCAAAACACAATCGAACATCACCCGTAAGCCTCGACAAAGCCTTGAGATTTGGCTCGGTCAGTGCCGTTCCTGCGGTCGCAACAACCTGGCGCACACCTGACTGGTGACTCTGTATGACATCAAGGTTTCCCTCGGTCAATACAACGTACTTGGTTTGACGAATAGCCGTCTTAGCAAGATGAAGCCCAAAAATATGTCGGCTTTTGTCGTAGAGTATTGTCCCGGGGGTGTTGATGTATTTAGGGGCGTTTGGTTCGTCACCAAGCAATCGAGCAGTAAATCCAACTACTTTCCCCTGCGGATCACAGAGCGGGATCATCAGCCGTCCACGAAACATATCTTGTAGCCCGCCGCGGTAAGAGCGACTCGTCAGACCAGCGAGCTCTATCTCTTTCTCGCTGTATCCTTTTGACCTCAAAAAATCCAGCAGCGCTGCACCCGTATTTGGAGCGTACCCCAACCGCCATTCCAGCGCAGTCTCTTTACTAAATTCCCGATTCTTCAGCACATAGTGCAGTGCTCTTTTGTTCTGGCTAAACTGTGTTTGGTAAAATTTGCAGGCCCACTCATTAACTGCATACAGCTTCTCTTTGGTCTGATTGCTCGGACCTCTCTTCCCTGCCTTACGGTATTGATCTAGATCTACTCCGGCCCGGCGTGCCAATATCTCGAGTGCGCCCACAAAATCGACACCCTCAACTTCTTGTATAAAGCTAAATATGTCGCCACCCCGGCCCGAAGAAAAATCATGCCATATTTGCTTATCAGGACTTACGACAAAACTCGGGGTTTTTTCTGGGCTGAACGGACTGAGCCCTTTCCATGTCCGGCCAGCACGCTTCAGCTGGACATACTCGCCTATGACGTCCTCTATGGCAAGTTTGTCGCGTATGTCCTCTTTGGCGTCCATATAGCATTAGTATCCGGTATCCGGTATGAACTGGCAAGCGATAGCGGTACCTACTGGAAGACTATCGGGACATAATACATGAGAACTTGACTCCGGTCTCTTGACTCCCGTACCATAAGCATGATGAATCCGAACCAAGAATATACAGAGCCACCGTACGTGCAACAGCCACAGCCGCAAGCTACGGGCCAGAGCCAGACGGCTCAAGGCCTATCCGGATCAAGCCCTGCACCGTCGCCAGCAAACTATGATTTCATCCTTAACCCGGCCCAGCCAATGCCCCGTCGCACAATGGGTAGCAGCTCAGCGCTCCGACTTACGCTCATTGTGGGCGGCATAGGTCTCGTCCTTACCCTATGTATCGTTATACTAATGTCACTCCTGCGCTCTAGCCCTCCAACCCAAACTATCCTTGGCGTCGTTCAGCGTCAGCAGGAAATTATTCGTCTATCCAGTCTTGGCGAAGATGAAGCAACCACCGAAAGTCTTAAAGGCTTAGCGTACACGGTCGATTTGAGCATGAGCACGAGCCAAGATCAGGTCCTAGCCTACATGGACAAGATCGGCGGGGAGGTTCCGCCAGAACAACTCGGACTAAAACGGGACAAAACTACCGATACTTTGCTCGAGAATGCAAAGACAACGAGTACATTCGACGCAACCCTATTGCAAACGCTCGAAGACCAGCTCGAGCTATACCTCAAAGAGCTACAGGGGGCACACCGTCAAGTCGATGGTCGAAATATCAAAAAGATACTGAGCGACAGTTTTGCGGTCGGGCAGAAACTGCTCGAAGAAGTTCAGCGCAAGTAGTAGCCGCTCGACAAAACATACCCAAATAGCAAGACTACGTGCCCGTTACGAGAATATAACTATGTCGTATGAGACCCTGCACTTCTTCTGCAGGTAACTGGCCGGTAAGTATGATGGTGTTCCAGTGCTTTTTATTTAGATGATACCCAGGGACAACTGTTTCGTATTTTTCACGCAGCACGACGGCAAGCTGAGGATCGCACTTCAGGCTCAGGTTTAGTGGCTCCTTACCTTCTGCAATCAAGGCAAACATTTTCCCTTCCGATGGTTTCCGCTGGTCACCCACCTTATACACTGCTACGCCCTCACCGAATGGATAGTCCAAGAAACTATTTGGCATACTCAGTATATATTCCTCAACTTCATTATGAGATTGCATATCTGTAGATTGTACCGTATTTTTACTTCATTTTCGAAATGAGCGGCAATAACTCTTGGAATGAGTCGATGAGATAGTCAGCCCCTGCAGCCTCTAGTTCGTTCCGCGTCGCAAACCCATGGGTTACGCCGATGCATTCAATTCCAGCCGCGCGTGCAGCTTGTATATCAGTAATCATATCCCCGATGGCTATGACTTCTTCGGGCATAACCTGAAGCTGTTGCATCGCCCCAAGCATCAGGTCTGGCGCGGGCTTCGGCCGAAACCCGTCGCGCATCCCCGTAACCACAGTGAAGTATTGATCGATGTGGCGATAACTCAAGTATTCGATCGTCCTTTCGTATTCCGCGGCCGTCACCACCGCTAGCCTGTAGCCGGCCATGCTTAGTTCTTGCAAAACTCCCTCGGCATGATCGAAGAAGGGCGCATCCATCCAGTCCGTACCGAGATATTCACGATACGTTTGGAGCCAGGTATTGTAATCGACTTGTGGAGATAACGCCGCATGGACGGCGCTATGGTGATGAATGTGTTGCCTGATAAGGTCACGTGTTGGTTCGGTATTGGTATGCTTTTCGATCGTCTTTTCGAGTGCGGTATACACGATTTCCATCGTGTCGCGCAGCGTCCCATCTAGATCAAACAGTATAGCTTTAATGCGTGGCGTGATGTTGCGTTCATGATTCATCATTCTTCGACCTGCTCTTCGCGAACCACTCGAGGTAGTACTGGAGTTCGGCGATACTCGCCTGGATGTCTTCTTGCGCTCGGTGCACATCGGCTTTTTCGTAGTTTATACCATAAGCCCCCTG
>JAGOTO010000077.1 GCA_018061705.1 Candidatus Saccharimonadota bacterium
GCTACGGACAGTGATCTGGCCACCGTGAGCCTGCACTATTGCCCGACTAAGGTAAAGGCCAAGGCCGGTTCCGCCTATCTGAGCACGGTTGCGATGATTGCGGTAGAACTTGTCAAATACATGAGGCAGAATACTTGTGTCGATACCGACACCGAAGTCTTGTATACTTGTTTCGACAAGACCATCAGTATTCACGGATGCATTCAAGTGTATCTCGTTGGCGCCATGAGAGTACTTGATGGCATTATCGAGGAGATTGGCGAGTACTTCATATATGCTATAACGATCAACAGCCACTGCGGGTATGCCTGGGTTGATGTTCATTATTATTGTGACACCCCGGACGTTGGCCCGTAGCTGAAGGTCGCTGACAATGGTCGTAATGATCTCATCCCAGTCCTCTTTGTGGAGCTGTAGGGTTAGCTGATTGCCTTCTATTTTTGCAACATTCAGGATGTTGTCAACAAACGCTGAGAGCTGCTGGGCGGCGGCATTCATCTTTTTCATGAATACTTGGAGTTCTTCGTTGAGTTCTGGCCCGAGCTCCTCATCAAACACCTCGATGTATCCTCGTAAAAGTGTGAGTGGCGTGCGGAGCTCGTGTACGGTCAGCGCGACAAAGCTCATTGCTTGATCGTCCTGGCTGTAGACCTCAGTGTGGTCAAAAAATACGAGCATTGTCTCGTATCCCATAGGATTCTCTCTGTTGTAATGGGCGGCAAGATCGAATTGTTTTGTGTCTTTTTGCCCAAGGAGACCGACCCGTACTCTGTTCCAGTGGGTTTGTGCTGTTGCGTTTTTCTGTCGAACGCGTCCGAGCCAGGCATGAAGGGTCTGATTGTCCGCAAATGACATATCGAGTGAAGTATAGATGTTGCTGCCAACAAGCTCACTGGCAGGGAGGCCCAGGTAACTACTTGCCATGTTGTTGATATAGAGAATGGTATCGGACTTGTCGATGACAATAAGTGGCAATGGCAGCGAGTTGGCGACGAAGTTTGCGTGAATGTCTTGGGATTTTCGTTTGTTGGTTGCTTCGACATTGTCGACGACGCTCGCGAGTTGGTATAGGTGGTTCGTGATGTTCGCAACGAGCTCACGCCCGATTTTGAGCGAACGTAGATCCGGTGCAGGTAGCGATTCTCCCTCCGGGGCAATATGCTGTACTGCTCTCCATATGGCATGAAGTGGCTGAGTGCTTTCGTGTGTGAAGCGGACCGCAACGAAAAGACTGCTGAGTGCCGATAAGACCGCAGCTACCCCAAGCGCAGTGAGGTCATTGGTGCTTGTATAGCGAGACAGTAGCCATCCAGATCCGAAGGCCACCGACTGTATCACGAGCATAGTTGTCACGACTCGGGCGGTGAGCCGGCGGCGATAAGTAGTAAAGAAATCCATAGGCTAGTACGCTACTTGGCTGATATTTCCCAGTGTTGTCACCCATGTTTGTCCAGCATTGATCGGAATATCGGCACCGGCTGCATTAACAAATTTGAGTGGCGCCGTGATGGATGGCTTACTCCATGTCGCCTCGGAGGCTGTGCCGTCCTGAAAAATGATTGCTTGTCCGGTCCCCACGACTCCATACTGGGAGTGACCGTCATAGGCGATTCCATATGCGGTGGCGAGTGCGACGACAACCTTGGATCGTATTTGGGTTTGATTGCCTGCTTCGTCGATCGTTGTATGCGGCGCTCCTGCCTGGGAGCGGATGTAGGTGTTGGTAGCTGCGTCATAATCAAAACGGGAATTAAATTTTTGACTTGATATTGACAGAGTGATTGCAGGAGCGGCTCTTCGGGTGTCGGTCGGGTTTTTTTGGGGCGCTGGGGCTTTGTATGGCTCGTCTTTTTTTCGGACAAAGCCCGTGAATGAGGGGGTGGTATATCCGCGGGAAGCTGCA
The DNA here is from genome assembly GCA_018061705.1 of Candidatus Saccharimonadota bacterium. The sequence continues at coordinate 1,904 of JAGOTO010000077.1, forward strand.
TATTCACTGAGCTTAGGGCCTGAAGAATATAGGTTGTGGGGTGCGTAACGAGAGGATACTCGCCAGAAATATGTGCCAGCATGATTGAGGTCTTTTGTTCCCCAAGCCGAGATGTTCTGGAGCGCTTCCGGGCTTCCTCCGGCGTGAGCATAGGCACAGTCAAAACTCATACACCACTGAACGTAATATGGTCGGGCGCTTCGGATCGGCCCGATATAGCCCGGTTCAGTATCTTGAAACAGTGCGAGAAATCGTGTGATACCACCCTCGGCGATCGCTTCAAAGACAATTCCTGCCTGGTCGAGACCACTCTGAGGACGAGCCTCAGTGCTGTTTTCGATCATAACCCCGATGACTGGTCGTTGGTTTACTGTAGGATCAACCAGTGATCCGGTCAATGAGTTGGGGACACGGGTATCTTTTGGCGCAGGTTTGGGCGGACGTTTGCTGATGTAGACACCTCCTTGGCCGTCCGGCTGTTGGAGATAGGCAAAGGTTGCACCTCCGCCAATGAGGATACTGGCGGCAATCCCTGCGATGACCGTCCATTTTTTACTGAGGGGCCAGCTCCAATTCAAAAAGCTCGTCTTATGCGAAGTATCAGCCGTGTGCGTGGTCGTATCTGATGGGGAGCCGGAAGGATGCACCGGCAGTTCGACTGACGGAGTGTCTTGGGTTGCGGCTTCGTCCGGAGTGACGAACGTCGTATCTGCAGGGTTTGGGAGGGCTTGAAATGACTCCTGCTCTGCTGCAAGCTCAAGCACTGATTTCTGCTGGGGCTTTTCGAGTGGCTCAATACGTTTTGGTTTGCGTGATCCACTAGATGACGGCCCGCCAAAGTCATCTATCATAAGCAGTATTATACCCTATCTATCTATGGACTCAATCTTTGTTTGTGCCTCACGGTAGCCAAGCGGCCACCTGCCATGCGATGAGCTTCTTGGAGTGATAGAGCTCGAGCTATCGTTGCAAGCGATTGAGCGTCCTTGTTTTCCCGAGGAGGCTGAGCGCGGACGGAAGGTCGGGGCTGAAGGGAGCCCAGGTGGTGTATATGCGGATCAGGCTAAAGAGTATACCTGGTTTCTGTCCGGTTTCTTCGAGCAGCTCATTGAGTGCCTCCTGAATGTGTTCGGCATCCCACTCGTCCACAACGCTGAGCTTAGTCTGGGCGGCTGCAATCAAGTGGTCAATTTCACTTGGTTCAAGTTTTTTTAGTTGCTTATTCTCTGTAATGAGCGCTCGGTCTTCACTTGGTTCGTCAAAAAAGTAGCTCGTCAGTGCGGGTAAGTCTGTGAGTGTTTTTAGTCGTTCCTGGGCGATGGCGAGCACCTGCTGTCTGTATTCCTCCGTAGCAGCATGGGCGCTTTTTGGCCAGAAAGGCTCGGCGCGGGCATACAACTCATCGATCGAGAGC
>JAGOTO010000078.1 GCA_018061705.1 Candidatus Saccharimonadota bacterium
GTTTGAGTCCGAGGGCTTTGAGGTTGAGACGGCAGCAAACGGCAAGCTTGGGCTCAAACTCATAGAACATATGAAGCCAGATATTATTCTGCTCGACCTCATGATGCCAGAGATGAATGGCGCTGAGATGCTCGAGAAACTTCGCTCCTTTCCTTGGGGCAAAGATATTAAGGTTATTGTCCTCACTAACTCAGGCGAGGAGCAAGCGCCGCCTAAGCTGAAAGAACTCGGCATCCACCGTTATATCGTCAAGGCAGAGATGACCCCCCGCCAGGTAGCAGAAATGGTCAAACTAGAACTCGCGGCGTGACCAAGCTGTTATAATATAAGCTATGAATATCGCGATAATCGGCTACGCGACCGAAGGAGTAGCGAGCTACGACTATTTTTCAAAGCGGGGCGACAGTGTAACGATATGTGATGCGAACTCAGATATTGTCATACCGAGCGGTGCCGGGGCACAACTCGGCCAACAGTACCTCGATAATCTCGCTCGATTTGATTTGATTGTCCGGAGTGCTGGTATACATCCCCAGATCATACTTGCGGATAATCCAGGTATCGAGGCAAAAGTCACGACAGCCATAAACGAATTTCTTGCAGCCTGTCCGACCAAGAACATCATCGGCATTACCGGAACAAAGGGCAAGGGTACAACCAGTACTCTTGTGGCAAATATGCTTGAGGCAGCCGAGGAGAGGGTCTGGTTGGGAGGTAATATCGGCCGTTCACCACTTGAATTTATCGCCGACATACAGCCCCACGACTGGGTCATACTAGAGCTCAGTAGCTTCCAGCTGTGCGACCTCCATCGATCTCCGCGCATCGCTGTTTGTCTCATGGTCGTCCCAGAGCATCTGAATTGGCATAGTGATATGGCCGACTACATCGCCGCAAAGTCTCGCCTATTCTTACAACAAAGTTCGGATGACACTGCTATTTATTTCAATGATAATGATATATCAAAAGAAATTGCCCGATACGGAGCTGGCCACAAGCTCCCTTACTGCCAATCCCCCGGAGCATGGGTAAATGGCAATATGATTACGATCCACGGGCAAGAAATCTGCTCAACAGACGAGCTGAAATTACCCGGGAGACACAACTGGCAGAACGTGTGTGCCGCGGCAACTACGGTCTGGCAGGCGCTTTTGCCCTCCACCCCGGGTGAAATCAACACCGTAAAAACTGCAATCCGCGGTGAACTAACCACATTTACCGGTCTTCCTCATCGTTTGGAATTCGTGCGGGAAATCGAGGGCGTGAAATACTATGACGACAGCTTCGGAACGACCCCCGAGACGGCGATTGTGGCGATGCAGGCGTTCGCGGACCCCAAAGTTATTATCCTTGGCGGATCGGATAAAGGCGCCTCGTACGAAGAACTCGCGCGAACTGTGGCAAATGAAAATATACGTGCTGCGCTACTCATAGGAGACCAAAAGCTTCGTATCCAAACTGCTCTTGAAAATATTGGTTTTCGACATTTCCGTGACGGTGGCAATAACATGACTGAGATTCTCACAAATGCCCGAAAACTTGCCCAGCCTGGCGATATAGTTTTATTGTCTACGGGATGCGCTAGTTTTGGTATGTTCGAAAACTACAAAGATCGTGGCAACCAGTTTAAGCAAGGCGTGCAATCACTCGCTTAAGTTCCTCGATCACGGCCTGTTCTGGCTGCATAACCACAACATCTTTGCCGGCAAGGCTCTGTAACTCGTTTTGAATCCAGTGATAGTGGGTACAGCCAAGAACGATGACATCGACGCCTGCCCGTAACGCTGGCTCAATCTCTTCACGCAACCTCATTCGGTTCATTTCATCATATTCGATCAGTCGCGACCAATCTGCGCAGTCCGGCTCTATGACCGTTACGTTAGCTGCATATCGTTGCTTCAATTCGGCATAGCGTGGACTTGCAAGTGTTGTTGGGGTGGCGCATACCGCTATTTTTCCCGTTTTGGTGTACTCAGCGGCGGGTTTGACCATTGGCTCGATCGCTACCAGCGGCACATTGAAGCATTCTCGTAGTCGACCGATCAAAGTCGTACTAACCGTGTTGCACGCTATGACAACGATACGACATCCATCGTCTATCAGTGACTGTACGACAGGGACGACGAACTCAAATATTTGGTCGGGTGTTTTTGTCGCGTAGGGGAAATGTCTTGGATCGTCGCGTCGGAATAATACTTCGTCCTCTGGAAGCGCCTCCTCTATGGTTTGGGCCACGTGGCGCCCCCCGATGCCTGAATCGAAAACACCAATTGTCATTTTTTGCTTTGGACTGCTCGCTCAGCGGAGCGAATAACATTCTCAAAAAGAGCACATATGGTCAATGGGCCGACTCCGCCTTTGCGAGGAGTCAGCGTTATATCATCACGTTCGTAGACATCATCGGCGACGTCTCCAACCGTTTTGCCTTTTTCCCCAGCCACCCCCGCATCACACACGACGGCGCCTGGCTTAATCATATCTGAGGTAATCAGGCCGGATTTACCCGTTGCAGTTATGATGACATCTGCCGCTAGAATCAGCTCTTTTGAATTTGGTGTTTGGCTATGAATAAGCACGAAATTGTAGCCGCTTTCGGCAAACATCTTATTTAGAGGTGCCCCGACAAGCTTGCCACGACCGACAAGTGCTATTCGACTTTGTTGTAAGTCGACATTATATCCTGCCAGAAGCCACAAGATCGCCATGGGTGTTGCGGGCGTGTACGGCGCGTTTTCCCCGAGCCCATCGACATCCTTCGCGGATAAGACCGTGTTGACGATATCATCAGTCTCTGTTGGATCGGCCAATGGCAACTGCACAATAATCCCATGCACGGTCTCATCATCGTTGAGCCGCCCCAGCAAGTCGCGGACACTGGATTGGTCTTCGTGATATATATCGACATCTACTTCTATTTCTGCCCCGTATCGCTTTTTTCGATCCATGTATGTCAGGCTTGGGCCGTGCTCGAGTGTATAGACAATGGCCAACTTTGGCCGAATGCCATAGGTTTGACTGATCCGTCTCACTTCTTTGGCCTGGCGCTCTTTGATATATCCAGCTAATTCGCTCCCGTTGAGTTCTTTCATAGGGATTAGTGTATCACGGGGCCTAAATGCAGCCGAAACTACTTGTTGATTATGATAATTAAGTTTATAGTCAGTCATAGTAATACATCCTGCCCGAAACCCCCAAGTGCAACACTTGGGTTTTTTGTTTGTAGGGTATAGTTATGCATTATGAGCTTCTTTCTTGTAGTCGTTTAGGACTTCCGTTGCTGTTTTAAATTGTAGTATTTGTCTAG
>JAGOTO010000079.1 GCA_018061705.1 Candidatus Saccharimonadota bacterium
ATGCTCAGTCCTATGGCTACGATTTGATGCGATACGTAGTTACCGCCACGCAGTTCAGTCAGGGCTGGACTGATAGAATAGACGACGATAAGTCCGACTGAGAGCAACATAGCCATAATAACTAGGAGCCAGTAGTCCGGACGGTGCTTACGACTACCCGCCGAATCACCACTTCCCCAGCGACGCGTCTGCATTCGGTCAATCATGACGCGACTCGTACAAGCCGACCGCTCCACAGACAAGAACATTGCCAAAGAAACCAGGGCTTACAAGATAAACAATCGTGGGCTGACAGATACATTTTGTTTTATTTTCCTGCTTAAATTATAGCGTACTTGGCGACCTGCGTCTACTTTTTAGGAGTTACGTCAAAATTGTTTATCAGCATGTGGGCAATATCGGCAAAAACTGGCTGGCCAGTTTGCGCACCAGCAAATCCAGCAAATCCTTTTGGCTCAATATTGTATACCACGATTGTATACTGTGGCGTATTGCCACCAACATAGCCAATGAACGTCCCATTAAACGCATCTTCACGATAAAGATGGGTTTTTTCGTCAATAATCTGAGCAGTACCCGTTTTTCCCCCAACGCTATACTTACTATCAAATTTCATGTAAGGAAATCCCTCCCTTGCATGAGCTTCAGTCACATAATCAAGCAGTCCGACCATCGACTTACTTGTTTTCTCTGACACTACGTCTTTCGCCAGTACGATAGGCTCTGCGGATATCATTTTTTCACCCACCGGCGCGACACCTGCAACAAGCCGAGGCTGGTAATAGGTGCCTCCGTTAACGATTGCACCGAGTGCCGCCCCCATCTGAATGGCCGACGCGGAATATGCCTGGCCAAAAGACATATTGGCATAGGTGATATTGATACCATTGTCTTTATCGTCTGGCTCCGGGACGAAACCCGTCCCCTCGTAACCCTGCTCTATTCCCGTTTTTTTGCTCAGACGGTAGTGGTCAACAAAATAATCATACAGCGCTCTCCTGCCCTGTTCGTTGAGTCTTCCGCCGCCCATTTGCATAAGCGTCCACGTTGCACCAGTATTGAGCGACAAGTTGAGGAGGCTCTTGATGCTCTGTGTCCCCGTTCCGCTGCCCTCTGCAACATTTAGAACTCGAGCATCATCTATCGTCCAGCTCCCGGGATCATAATATGTCGTGCTGGGCCCGATTACCCCCCTATCAAGTGCTGCTGCCACCGTAAATATTTTTGTGATTGACCCAGGCTCAATCGGTGTCGCAACGCTAAAGTTTTGAAAAACCGTCCCGTCCACTACCTGTTGGTAGTTCGCAGGATCGTACGTCGGATAGTTTGCCATTGCTTTAACTGCTCCGGTGTTTGTCTCCATTATAACCGCACTGACATTTTTGGATCGGAACTTTTCCTGCGCAGATTTAACGATAGCCTCAACCTGTTCTTGCATCCCCATGTCAAGGGTGAGCGTTACTCCCTTTCCAGACTCCGGCTGAATGAGCAGGTTCTCACTGCTTGCCGCAAGCGGTACGCCATTCACATCGGTGATGGCCTTAAGCTTACCCTTTTTGCCCGCGAGGGAACTATCAAGAGACTGTTCGACACCATACTTGCCCTGGCCGTCATCGTTCACAAATCCTAAGAGTTGCGCCGCCATACTGCCCTGTGGGTAAACCCTATAATTAACCTGCTGCGAAGCAACCCCAACCAATTTGAGCGCGAGTATCTCTTTGTTCTTGGGGGGGCTAACCTTCTTTTTCAACACAACATATCGAGATTGCTTACTACTCAAAATCGTCTCCACATCCGCTGCCCTCATACCCAGCAGCGGGGCGAGTTTCTCGGCCGTTTTTGCAGGCCGCTTGATGATACTTGGATCTGCAAATATCGTATACAGTTTTTGGTTGAGTACGAGTGGAACTGTTTGACCACCCAACTCGGCATAGATGTTACCTCTCTCTGGTATTACATCGTATTCTCGGGTCTGGTCACTCAACGCAAGCGTTTTGTAATGATCATATCTGATCACCTGAGTATAAAAAAGTCTGAGAGAAAATATCGCGAAAACGATCACGATGCCTGCATACCACAGTCTCGTCCGAAAAATCGCATCAGCTTCTTGCGATTGTTTTTTGTCCATAATGTCTCTTAGTATACCGCATGTGCTTCGTCACCCCACTATTCCGGCAGGGTTCGTCCTCGCGCCACTCAACCTATTGGACTATCCCTGATGGAGCGACGGCCACCATGGCTTTGGCCTCAGATGAAGCGTGGACTTTGTCGAGAGATTGTAGGCGTGCCGACGTTGCAGCCAAATCATCTTTTTGACTCTGTAGTTCAGTCTGCTCATGGCGTAACGTGTTGATCGTATAACCGTAGGCGTTTGTCTTTGTTACTTGAGTAAGATACAGAAGTCCGAGTAAACAGGCGAGCACGATGAGGACAATTGTGTTGCTAATGGGGCCAAGACGTGTGTCTTTGGATCGAAAGCTCACGGAGTTTTGCCCCCTTGTCACGGTCTGTTGACGTCCAAGCGCCATTGTTGATGAATATGTCATATTTTTGTTTTTATTTCTATTTTTCTCAGTACAGTCCCAACTCGCTTCCGGCACCACTATGGTCCATGCACGAGCAAGCAACCGATCAGTAAATCGTATTATTGATGTGATGTGTGTGCCGGCGAGGGCAGTACAGCCCTCGCCGGCTAGGTTTTAGACCTATCGTCCGACTTTGACGTGGACTTTGTAGGCCCGGGAGCTGCTTTTTACACGTATTGGCATGTGGTAGTTCCCTTTCTTTTGTTTTTTATTTTCGCTGCAAGGCGCGCAGTTTTGCACTACGTGCCCGCGGATTAATTGCTATTTCATTCTCGTCTGCAGATATCGGTCGCCGTGTGAGCAATGTATATTCTGCATCATAGCCAGTGCCCGCCACATCGGCATAAGCTCTTTTGACGATACGATCCTCGAGGCTGTGAAAGCTGATGATAGCCAACCTGCCCCCCGGGGACAATAGATCAAACCATACCGGTAGACTGCGCTCAAGCTGCCCAAGCTCATCATTCACTTCTATACGAAGCGCCTGGAAGCTCTTGGTAGCAGGATGATGACGTCCGCCGCGTGGCATGACAGCAGCAATAGTCTGGGCTAATTCTTGTGTGCTATCGAACGGACGGTTCCGGACGATGGCAACGGCGACTGATCGTGCTCGCGACTCCTCCCCCCAATGTCGTAGTATATCCTCGAGCCGCTGCTGGCTATAGGCATTTACGATGGTACTTGCGGTTAATTCAC
>JAGOTO010000080.1 GCA_018061705.1 Candidatus Saccharimonadota bacterium
ATATTATGGCAAGAAACAAGTTCCCATACATCGTAAGGTGTCGCGAAATGTTAGCAGACATCGATATTGCCGCTTTTCGGGAAGCGCGCCTGAAAGAATGTCTTGCCGTGGGTTCCTCGTATGCGATGTTTACGACCGGAAGTCTTATATCAACAGACATATTTATGGGAGTAAAGATGCAGCGGCGAGAACGGTCTTCTCCTACGAACCGTTTTATTGAAGAGATCGGGACGATGCAAGCTTTAGCGGCCGCGAATAAAGAGCTACTGAGAGCGCTACCAAGAGTTTTTGGCTTAATTGTCGTCGATGACTCGTATATTCGCGGGCTACTTGTTGAGGACGTTTCGGCGGACAATACGCACGACGTTACTGGCAGAGAAATGAGCGAGGATTTCAAAAAGCAGATCGAAGCGAATGTTGATCCCAGCCTCCTTATTGGTGATTACAGGGATTACATGGCGTTCGATGCAGATGGCCACGAGAGAATACTCGATGCTGAACCCTCACCTTTTATTTCAGCTCCAGACATTGCGGTGCAAGCCCGTGCTGAAGTTTCAGCGAGGCTCAACGACTTCTCTATCAGTGTCCCGCCGAATTGCCCGCTTGGCCTCTCGTTACAATCCCCACCTTGGTCATAGCTCGTAGATGACGTTTTTGCGCTCGACCACTATGGGCCAGTTATTTTTTTGAGCAATTCGGAACAGGTTTTGGTCGGGACTGAAGGCGATCGGGTGCGCGACTACCTCGAGCATAGCGGCGTCACTGGCGCTATCACCGACGGCGTAACTGTCATCATAGGTCGCACCATGTTTTTGGACGAGTGAATCAAGTGCGGCTTTTTTATCAAATATCGGCGTGCTGGCATTGCCGGTAAAGTGCCCGTCTAGCCGTTCAAATCTACCCCCTACGCAGTCGTCAAACCCATGATGTACAGCCAGTAGCTCGATAACTTCTTGCGGCGAACCAGAAATTGCAAAGAGCAAGTAGCCCTTGCCCTTCAGCTCAGCTACGAGGTCGCGGCTGTAGGTGAAAATCTGGTCTTTGAACTCGTCGAAAACTTCCTGGATAGTGGCATCATATACAGTTGTATCGATGCCAGGCAAGGATTGCTGAAAGTACGTAACCAGGAGCTCTTCGTAGTCGTGAAATCCTTCATTTGTGCGCCGGTTTTTCCATACCATGCGGGCGTTGTTGATGGCCTCGAAATCCTGTGGCGCGAGCTGGCCTGCCTTGCCGAGTTTGTGAACGACGGCGTGGTAGAGCTGCCAGCGGATGAGGGTGCCGTCGATATCAAATGCGGCGAATGGGCGACTCATCTCATGCGCCCCTTGAGCTGTGCCAGACACTCCTCGGCGAGACTACGCGCCTTAGCCTGGTCGGTGAGTGTTTCACCGCGGATGACCAAATCTACAGAGGTGACTGCCGCCTGGATGTTGTCTGGGGGATTGATAATCCAGCAATGGTCAGCCCCGGTTTGGGCGAGTGACCAGGCAAGACTGTCGACCGCTTCTTGGAGCCTGGCCGCACGGCTCGGATGCCCCTCGGGAAAGCGCTCTTCTAGGCGCTGTAGCCATATGTCGGCGGGGGTTACCACACTTAAAACGCGCAGCTCGCCGAAGCCTAACTGACGGAAGCCATCGATGGAGCTGGAGAAAATATCCCCTAAATTATAGCGGTGCGGATAATCGTCGATTTCGCTCCCGTACATGGTGAGCGTATACGGGTTGATGTTGTGCTGGAGGTTTTGGTGCTGTGCAATTCGCTCCAGGATTGGTTGCAGCCCACCATCGGAGTGCTCGTAATAGTAGTAGCGTCGGGGGTCATCATCTGCCCGGGGCGGTCGTGTGGTAAAATTCCGGGTCTTGCCGTAAGTGCGTTGGTCTAGTGCCACGAGTGCGTCCATGAGCGTCGTCTTGCCCATGCAGGAGGCACCGACAAAGCAAATCATCCGGATATGTTGGATTTTCTCGAGGATGTCGGCGGTTGGTTTGTAGGTAGGCTGCTCGGCGAGAAGGCGGCGGAGGGTTGCTTCGGTTTCAACGGAAATCATACGAGCTAGTATATAGCCTTCGAGTAGATCAGTTAAGCTTTTATAATGAGGTCGAGGTAACGGTCGGGATTACGCCAGCAGTCATCGTGGTCACCACTCATGAAGACTAATTCACTGACAGGGAGGATGTCGGGGTTGTACCATGATCGATCATCGCCCTGGGTAATTGTCGCCTTCCCTGCAAAACGGAGCGGGCGGAACGCTTCCCGGCGAAGCCGTTGATACATGGTGAGTGCGGGAAGCGGGCGCAAGAAAACGTACACCGCATTCCACCAGGTCTTCCACAAGTAGTATTGGACTTGCCCATTGCCGAGAACATGGACGAAGTCATACCAGATATGACGCAGGGCATTATCGATTACAAGGCGCCCGGTGTTGCACGACGCATCAATAATAAGCAGCACTTGTGGTTTCTTCGGTGTCGGCAAAAGAAGGTGTGAGCCTGAGTGAGCTATGACAATATCGGCGCGGCGCGGGCTGCGCACCACACGGTAGCCGCGGTCAGCGAGTGCTTGTCGCATTCTGCGACCGTGTCGGGGCCCCTCAGCGAAACCGTACATAATGCACGCTGTTTTTGCCATTAGTTACCCGTACTCAGATAGCTATAGATATGTCGCTTGACCGACACATTCTCATGTTCATTTCGATGGCCACTCACGGTCCAAGTCAGATGAGCATTCGGTGCTTTTTGACTGAGTTCGTAGGCTGTCTTTGGCGGGCAAACAAAATCGTATCGTCCTTGTATGATGTAAAGTGGCATTTTGAGCTTATGAGCATTTTTTAAGATGAATCGATCCGGCAAAAAGCAGCGTTTTGCAAGGTAGCGCATTTCTAATCTCGTGCTGGTGGGGTCGAAATCGGTGACTGGCTCTAAAATGTGTTGGTCGTTTAGGCTCATAACGCTGCCTTCCAGCTCGCTGTAAGTGTGGGCCGAAGATATGGCAAGTGATTCATCAGAACCAAGGACATTTGCTCGGTGGTAGGCAGTCGGATCGTCGTGGTATGCCGGTGGTGTTGCGGCGAGGTATTTCGCCCAGGCATCAGGGAAATGCGACTGGAATACGCCTTGATCGAGCCAGTCGATTTCGGCTTGTGAACCTGTAAAGACACCGCCGACGACGAGCGCACTGACCCGCCTTGGTTCGCACAGTGCGTAGTAG
>JAGOTO010000081.1 GCA_018061705.1 Candidatus Saccharimonadota bacterium
TGTGAGCAGCCGTATACTGCCATTCCAATTGTCGTGAGGATACAGGCGACAACGTATGAGGCTTTGCGGCCGTAGACATCCGCAAAAGCACCGGTGGGAATCTCGCACAGAAACAGCGTGACAAAAAACGTTGAGTTGACCAGGTTGATTTCAAAGAAGCTCAAGTCATGAGCTCGTAAGAAATTGACATACATCGCGGCGGTTAGACCGATACTGGCCGTACGAATAGTTGCCAGTACATAATACTCTCGCAATACCTTGTCGATCATCATGATTCTCCTTCGATTGTGGTGAAAAGAACAATGCTAAACAAAAAATCCCAGCTTTTGGATAGCTGGGATTTTTCTAAGAAAAGTTAAATCTTAAACCGATCACAGCTAGACATAAGCGCAAAGTTGCTGACAATAGCAAGCTTGCCCCAATAGGTCATTGAGACGAAGCGAATTCGCAAGTTGTGATTATGGTTTTTCATAATGTGTGCATACTAGCATGGATTAGATCTATTGTCAAGGTTTGACCTTTAGTTGGTTGTTTACTAAAATATAAACCAACCAAAAAGGAGGTTGTACATGAACAACAGTCAAAGACGTTACTACGCGCTCAAAGAGATGCTAATCATGATTGATGAGCCAAACCGCAATGCTTGCTTGAATTTGTATGACGACAATTTCAGGCTGTTCTCATCGGCATTCGGTTCGCGGCACAATCATCATGCGTGGGAGGGTGGTTATCATGATCATCTGCAGGATGCGATGAATATTGCCATTGGCCTGCACGAGTTTTTCTCGAGCCTTGAGCGCGAGATGGACTTCACGTTGTCGGATCTCTTGCTGTGCGTGTTTCTGCACGATCTTGAAAAGCCTTGGAAATACGAGGCTGGTCCAGAGGGTAAGCCAGTCGTTTGCGAGGCTCTGAAACCGAAGGACGCCCAGCACCAGTTCCGGCTGGAAAAAGCCGCTCACTACGGCATTGTGCTTACAGAAGCCCAGGAGATTGGTATTCGCTATGCTGAAGGTGAGATTGGTGATTATTCAGGCACGGGCAGGAAGATGAATCAACTTGCAGGACTAGTTCATTCGGCGGATGTTACGAGCGCTCGCGTCTTTCCGGGTTATCCGAAAGAGAAGCATCCGTGGCGTGATGCTCCCCGAGTGAGCGACATAGTTCACGTATAACCGCTCAATAATGGCGAGGTCGTTTCGGCCTCGCTTTTCTAATAATAGCTAATCCTTGCATTTCTAAGGGTTTTATGGTACTATTTGGCAGTATCTGAGCCAGTGCTCACGCCAACATAGCTCAGCTGGTAGAGCAACGGTTTTGTAAACCGTAGGTCGTCGGTTCGAACCCGACTGTTGGCTCCGGAATCAGAAATAAATATTGCGTATGTCACAGGTCAACATGATCAAACTTGAGTGCACCACTTGCAAAAAAGTGAACTACTTTTCACGCAAGAACAAAAAGCTCTTGAAGAATCGCCTCGAGATGCAAAAGTTCTGCAAAACTTGCAAGGCGCACCAAATGCATAAAGAAACGAAGTAAAGTTGGCTGACCGCTGACCGTCAACCGCTGACCGAATGTACGGTAGGCGGTAGGCGGTCGACGGTCAACCGCACGGGCGCGTCGTATAATGGTAGTACAGGGGTCTCCAAAACCTCTTGCGGGAGTTCGATTCTCTCCGCGCCTGCGAGAAATAAGCGTGTATAAAGCACATGCATTATGTGTATGTGTTGGCACTGTCCAATACTAGTAAGAAGTATTACATTGGCTGTACAGGCGACCTGCGCAATCGCATTCAGCAGCATCAAGCTGGACAAGTGCGAACAACGAAAAACAAACAACCCCGATTGATATATTACGAAGCATATCTTGATGTGGCGTTGGCTTTTCGTCGTGAGAAATCTTTGAAGCACAGTGGTTCGGTGTATATGGCACTAATGAAACGACTTAAATTAAAAGATTAAAGTTGGCGCGTATAGTGGCAGTACAGCGACCTTGCTCTGCCTTTCGCGAATGACAGGGGTCTCACCCGTCGCTCGCGAGCGACGGGTGTCTCCAAAACCTCTAGTGGGAGTTCGATTCTCTCCGCGCCTGCTGGAAATACTTGTATCGCGTACTAAAACACCTATAGCTCTGGCTATAGGTGTTTTTGGTTTTAAATGAGTTAGTGGCCTGTTGGTAATTCAGACTTCCCATCGTCGGTAAATATGGTATGCTAGTGGGTATTAGCTCAATTACGGGTTAATATGCACATTCAACTTATGAAAGGGTGTCGCCATGCCGACAAAAGTTCCGCAGCGAGCATCTGTCGTAAAGGCGACGGCTCGTATCAAGAAAGCAGCAATAAAGGTGCGTCAGGCGAGAGAGTGGTTGAAGCAATGTCAGGGAAGGCTAACTGGAGCAAAGGAAAAATTTTGTAGTGCTCTGAGTAAGGCTGCAGCGAACTCGGTTCCAGCGGAGGCGCTGACTAAGAGTAAAAGCAGTGCCCGTGCAGATAAACTAGCTGCCTATCAGATAGTTATTGGGATGATACTGGAAGCAGTATCCCCCGAAGGGCTACTGTTACGGGAGATTGCTGATCGCATTGAAGTCATCAAGACTCCGCGAGTTTACCAGCTGCTGCATCTCCTAGCGACGCAAGGCATTGTCAGGTTGCCACGAAAGGGGCCCGGTGCTCGGTGGTCGTTGCAGTGGAACCCAGAGCCAGTTTACGAGGCAAAGTCCGCACAAGTTCAGTCTGGCCAAGGTAAGCGTCAAAAGCCACTGGAGAGATATGAAGAGCTTATCCTGTCAGTTGTTACCGTCGCCGGCACGTCGGGGATTTCCAAGTCGAAGCTTTTGGAGGCCTTTGCTAAACATAAGGAGTTTGCAAAGGTGAAGGCCGAGGCAGTCATGCGCTCCGTGAAGTCTATGGTCGACCGCAAGGTAATTGCTAGGACTGGAGAAACGACTGCGTCGCTCTGGCATCTCCCAGAGCTTATAGTG
>JAGOTO010000005.1 GCA_018061705.1 Candidatus Saccharimonadota bacterium
TCGGAACAAAAGCAGTTGTTGACGAAGTCAGGCGACTTTTTCCCGAGGCACGAATAGTGCGTTTCGATACTGATACCGAGCGTCATGAGCAGCTCGAAACACAGCACGAGGCCCTACAGAGCGGTGCCGTAGACATCATCATTGGAACCCAGATGATTACAAAAGGACTCGATCTGCCAAAATTGTCTGTGGTGGGAGTCCTCAACGCCGACAGTAGTCTGCTCGTACCCGACTACACGTCCAACGAACGGACATATCAACTCCTCACACAGGTTATCGGGCGAGCCAATCGCGGTCACCGATCTGGCCATGTTATCGTCCAATCATACGCTCCAAACCACCCAGTCATTGAAGCTGCGGCCGGTCAAGATTGGACGAATTTTTACGCAAACGAACTCGCGGAGCGTCAGGCCTATCGATTTCCGCCCTTTGTATATTTACTGAAGCTAACCTGCGTGCGAGCCAAGAGTCAAAGCGCAGAGTCGGCGGCAACCAAGCTAAGGATACAGATACAAAAAAGTCATCCCAGGCTAAATATCGAGGGGCCGGCTGCGGCATTCCACCCTAGAGAGAACGGCCAATACAAATGGCAGTTAATCATTAAGGCAGCCTCGCGCCGCGAGCTTATCGAAATAATCAACGATCTCCCTTCCGGGTGGAGCCATGACCTTGACCCCGTCAATCTTCTCTAGTTAGAGCGCGAGCTCGGCGGCATACCATGGGGATATATCGAATCTGATTAATCGACTCATAGCGGACAATCAGCAGCCCCACCAGCTACTTGCGCCTCGACATAATTGGCTGAATAGCTCTACGATTGCTATACTGTGGGCGATGACAAAATCATTGATAACCCTCCCCAGCCTGCACCTCAGGCAACGTAGCAAAAAAGTCGGGTACATCGGCGACGAAACTCGTCAGCTTATCATAGATATGGAGGCCGCTACTCTCGAATGGGAAGATAGCCGCGAACACGAAGTTGGAGTTGCTCTTGCCGCGGTACAGATTGACGAACTATGGAGAGTCGTCGTAATTCGCAATAATTTTGATGACAAAACCGACCGAACATTCCGGGTTTTTATTAACCCAGAGATAACCAAATATGAAGGTGAGGTCGTCGGCGACTACGAAGGCTGTCTTAGCATAAAAGATGTGTACGGCCTCGTGCCACGGCATAGCAAAGTACGAGTAAAGGCCTTGGACATCGATGGGAAGGAAATTCGATTAACAGCCGAGGGCTTTCTAGCGCGGGTTTTCCAACACGAAATAGATCATACTAACGGCATCGTGTTCATCGACCACATAAAAGACGATGAAAATGCGTTTTTCACGCTGACGAATGAAGGTAAGCTAGAGCCGAAAGACTATGAACAAGATATCAAAAACAACACCGACCTCTGGGAATAAGCCCCGGATTGTCTTTTTTGGCAATGAACGGATCGCAACAAGTACTTCGACTTTGTGTCCTACGCTACAAAAACTCATTATCGAAGGCTACGACATTGCCGCGGTTGTTGTGAACCACGAAGAATCGGTCTCGAGAAATCGCCGAAAGCTAGAAATCGCCGATCTTGCGGCACGCTATAAAATACCTGTCCTTGCTCCGAAAAGGCTACGCGATATTGCAAACGAGCTAAAAAATCTCGCGGCAGACGCCGGTATATTAGTTGCGTACGGAAAAATGGTGCCTCAATATATGATAGATATATTCCCGGCAGGAATCATAAACATACATCCCTCACTGCTCCCCTTGCACCGCGGTTCAACCCCAATCGAATCAGTCATACTTGCCGGAGAGAACCAAACAGGTGTTTCGCTTATGCGTCTTGTGAGCGATATGGACGCCGGACCGATTTATGCGTACAGCATTGTTGCCCTCGAGGGTAACGAGTCCAAACAACACCTTGCCAATGAACTCATCGAGATCGGGAGCGAAATGCTTTTGGCCACGCTTCCAAAAATTATTAACAAGGAGATTACTGGTGCTCCACAGGATCCGACACTTGCGACATTCGACCAGCTCATCACGAAACAAGACGGTATATTGGACTTTTCCAGGCCGGCTACGCAACTCGAACGTGAGGTTCGAGCCTATCTCGGGTGGCCGGGAAGTCGCACTACGATAGCCGGCAAAGATGTCGTCGTCACGGCCGTACATGTTGCTGATAACAGTTTGGAAAACGTAGATAAAAAAACAATATTCGTCGCCAACAAGCAGCTTTGCATCCAGGCTGCCGATGGGATCCTCGTCATAGATGAGCTCAAGCCTGCTGGCAAGTCTGCCATGTCCGCCGCTGCCTTTCTCGCCGGATACCGTCACTTGCTTTAACGCGGCACGGCCTAGTGTTATACTATTTTCGATTCGGGGTATTAGCTCAGTTGGCTAGAGCACGGCATTCGCATTGCCGAGGTCGGCGGTTCGACTCCGCCATACTCCACCACTACGACATAGTCCCCAACAGCAAGAAGCCAAACAGCCCGCCAACCACCATGCTACAGGGGCTTATAGGTCGGTTCAGTGTCAAGCGGTGCTCGAGACCGAAGGAACCGCTGACCGGAAGTATTTACAACTACTGCAACGTCCTTGTAGCTATTGTCGATATATAACTGAACGGTTTGCTGCTCGTCAGGGGTCGCCGCAACGACTGTATAGGACTGCGGAGCGGAGCTTAAAGCGGGTGAATGGGCTACCTGAGGAGCTTGGTGTTGCTGTGTAACCGTCTGACTATCACTTGGCGCCTGAGAAAAAGAAGGCTGCTGCTGAGCAGTGGCCAATATCTGGGGCGCCATGCCCTTTATCTCTAGCTTAAGCGACTCAAACACATCATTCACGACCTGCTTGTAATTCGGTAAATTTGCTTCGAGCCACTGTAGCGCTTGAGCCTGATTTTGATCACCGCCCGCGTCTATAAATCGTTCGAATTCTTCAAGCTGTTTGTCTGTCATTTGATTGGCGAGTTGCGTGCCGACCCGAAGCTCGAGAGTCTCATATATGTGTTGAAGCATCGCCTTCTTCTGATCTTCGGGCAAAGCGCCCAAACCAAGCTCTGCAAGGAGGTCGTTGTCGAGTTTTAACATAGCTTTATTCTATCACCCTTTTTTATAGTGTACGCTCTTTACTCTCAAGACGATAAATTTCCAAAGTGTCACCAATCTGTAGCTCAAGGCGTGAAGTTGTTGCAATATTGACACCACCCATTTCACCTTCAACAAGATCGGTAGCAGCATTGGGGCCGCGCTTTAGACCGAGCAACTTTGCGGAGCCGATCTCGGACTTGCCGCGCCATGCTTTGACTTCAGCCGGTGCAGTCAATTTGCCACTCAGTACTTCCCCGCCACAGATAACTTCCGATTTTGTGGTCTTAAAAACGCCCTTAATTTCGAGAGTACCGAGCTGTATCTCTATAACCTCAGGAGCAAGCATCTTAGTCAGCTGCACGCGAACATCATCAATGAGCTCATATATGACGTTGAAAAGACGTACTGAGACTCCATCACGGCTGGCTAAGCGTTTGATATTGGTCGCAACTGACGTATTAAAACCGTATATTATAGCAGACTGGGACGAGCTATGAGCCAGGTGCACATCATTCTCATTCACGACTCCAACGCTAGACGCAACAATTCGAACAGCCACTTCATCGGTGTTGATTGCTCGAAGGCTATCGGCCACCGATGTTAGCGAACCCTGCACGTCTGCTTTGATGATTATCGGGAGCTCTTGTAGTTTGTCACTACGGCTAATGATACGGAGTAATTCGCTACTACTCATATCGGAACGATGAGACGCACTCGCTCGCTCGACCGCAACAACTTCTGACTGGTCCCTTGCGGCCCGCTCGTTCTTAACGATGACAAATTGATCACCAAATTCTGGAAGCGCTTTGAAACCACTGATTATAACAGGGGTTGAGGGCCCAGCTTGCTTGAGAGGAACGCCAGTTGTCGACTCAAGGTTGCGAATTTTGGCATACGAACCGCCAGAGACTATAAAATCACCGACTCTCAGTGTCCCTTCCTCGATGAGTGCATGCGCAATCGGACCTCGACCGTGCTCAAGATGAGCTTCAATGATCAAACCTCGTGCCGGTACAGTTGGGTCAGCTTTGAGCTCATCGATATCGCTGACAAGCAATATAGTATCGAGAAGATCATCCACACCTTGCCCTGTCTTGGCGCTTAGCTGTACTGTGGGCACATCACCACGCCAGGCTTTATCATCTGGGATGACACCGTGTTCGGCGAGCTGCCCCATTACCAGACCAGGGTTCACCCCTTCCTTATCCATCTTATTAATTGCGGCGATGATCTTAGCGCCTGCATTTTTGGCATATCGAATCGCCTCGATCGTCTGAGGCTTGACACCATCATCAGCAGCGACAACAATGATTACTATATCTGTCAAGTGCGCGCCGTGCTCACGGATTGCGGCAAAGGCCTCATGCCCAGGCGTATCGAGCAACGTAATGAGTCTGCCCTTCCGCTCAACTTGATATGCAGAGATGTGCTGGGTGATCCCGCCCGCCTCACCTCTCGCGACTTCTGCTCCACGTATACGATCGAGTAAGCTTGTTTTGCCGTGGTCTACATGGCCCATCACAGCAACGACAGGAGGACGAGCAACAGAATCAGCCGTTACGGCAAGTTGCTGCCGTTTGGGGGGTTCTGTCTCGACAACCTTACGCTTGAGCTCGACATCAAGATCGAGCTCACCGACAATAATCTGGGCAGTATCAAAATCTAATCGTTCATTGATAGTTGCAACAATGCCATTTTTAAAAAGCTCGCCAATAAGTCGCGTTGCTGGCAATTGGAGCACTTCTGCCAATTCACCAACGGTCATGTTCTCTTTTATCTCTATGACGCTTGCCATGAAGTGCTCCTTTCTCCGTTTAGCCAGTCACCGCCCATCGAACAACCGCTCAGTAATACGCGGTGGTCCTCGATGAACCCGATTATTTTGCTCCCTTGAGGCTGAGTGATATCTTGCGAGCGTCGGTATCTATATCGAGCACCTTAAATGTCTTTTTCTCATTGAGTTGAAAGATCTTTTCAGGGTCTACGCTATCGTCATCTCCCATTTCACTGACATGTACCAGCGCCTCGACACTCGGGCTCAGCTGAACAAATGCACCGAACGGTGTTATCCGAGTTATCTTGCCTTCAACCTTGTCGCCCTTACCGAAAGATTTTACTTCCTTTAGCCAAGGGTCCTCTGTCATTTGCTTCAGGCTAAGGCTGAGACGGTCTTTATCTATCGCGATGATTCTCGCCTTGACCGTTTCGCCAACCTTCACATAATCACGAGGGTTTTCGACTCGTTCCCAGCTAATTTCAGATATGTGGATCAACCCTTCAATACCATCAACATTCACAAAAGCACCGAAATCAATGACCCCGGTCACGATACCCTCGATCTCATCGCCCACTTTCAGCTCTGCGAAACGAGCCTGCATATCGTCCTTCACTGCTTCTTTCTCTGAGAAAATTAGCTTGTTATCCTTACGGCTAACATCAAGGATCCGAACGCGTAATGGCTGACTCGTTAGCGCGTTCAGCTTTTGCAGAATCTCGTCTTTATCCGCACCGCTCACCCTTGGGTAATGACCAGCAGCCAACTGTGAAACCGGCAAGAAACCCCGAATTCCCTCGAGCTCGACGAGTAACCCGCCCCTGTTGGCATCATACGCCTGGACCTCGATAATCTCGCCCGCATCAAATACTCTCTGGAGCTCGTCCCATCCCCGGTCTTTGGCCGCACGTCGCATGCTGAGTAGTGCATAGCCTTCGTCCATCTCAGGATCGATGACGCTCACAGTGACAGGCGATCCTTCTTCGAGCGACTGGCCATGGCCAACCTCTCTCCTCATTACAACCCCAACTCCACGCGGACCGAGATCGATCCACACTTGGTGCTTACGCACCGAGCTGATGCTGCCTTCCACGACATCGCCAGTCTCGAGCTGCTTGAGCTCTGACCCCGCGAGTAGGTCGTCCATAGTTATTGTATTACTTGATTTTGGCATATCTTACATGCCTCCTTTGTGGTGTATTTCTTCAGAGTGCAGCACAGCCAGCAAAACTCGCAGTGCCTCAGTCTGTAAGATTACGTTGTATTATATCAGAGGCACTCCCCTTATTCAATGAGGTCGGCCCTACGGCATTGCACGGAGTCGTCCAGACTCAACCGACATGAATATTCGAATGGCTGAACACCGTGTGCTGACTCCAAACGAACACACGTGCTACACTAGATAGTAAAGAACGGAGGGACCAATGTATCTTTGCATCGATATTGGCGGTACAAAAACACTCGTTGCAAGCGTGACAAATGAAGGAGTTATTGATCAGTCAATCAAATTCCCAACGCCGGAAACATACGAAGAGTTTTTAACCATACTGAGCGAAAAAGTAGCAGCACTCGATACTCGCGACTTTCGAGCCGGCACGGTCGCCGCTCCCGGAACAATTGACCGAAAGACTGGCGTCGTTCGCCAAATGGGAAATCGCCAAACTTGGCAAAATCTTCGCCTCCTTAGTGATATCGAGAAAATCGCACAATGTCCAATGCGCATCGAAAACGACGCAAAACTCGGTGGGCTAAGCGAATCTATGTTACTCAAGGATCGCTACAGTAGGGTTCTATACATCACAATCAGCACAGGCATCGGTCTCGGTTTGATTGTTGATCAATACATCGATCCAAACATCGGTGACGGCGGAGGCCGCACGCTTCTACTAGAGCATAACGGCAAGCTGACGCCGTGGGAAGATTTTGGTTCTGGGAGTGCGATTGTCCGTAAATATGGCAAAATGGCATCAGAAATTGACGATCCTGCCGTCTGGGCAGACATCGTACGTACCTTTACTCCCGGCTTGATCGAATTAGTAGCAGTCCTAAACCCAGAGGTCATCGTCATCGGTGGAGGCGCAGGACACTATCTTCCTAAGTTTCACGATCTTCTCTTGGCCGACATGAGGCAGTATGAAACGCCTGCACTGCAAGTCCCCCCCATACTCGCCGCCGCTCGACCGGATGAAGCAGTCATCTATGGATGCTATGACTACGCCAGACAACAATACGCTTGAGCCTGAGAGTCTACTCGAAAGATTACGGGCTGATTACCCCGATTTTGTGTTTATCGAATCAAACCGGTTCGCATGGCACTCCGGTAAACGCCAAGTCTCCTATCCCAAAGGGCCCCTTCTTGACGACCAAGGAACCTGGGCAATCCTACACGAACTAGGTCATGCCCTCCTTGACCATGCTGACTACGACAGTGACGTTGAGTTACTTCTTATCGAGGTTTCAGCCTGGGAAAAAGCGCGGGAGCTTGCTGAACTCTACCAAATTACTATCGAAGAATCCTACATCGAAACGTGTCTCGATAGCTACCGCGACTGGCTTCATGTCCGCTCGACGTGCCCGACATGTTACGTTCGCTCGCTCCAATTTGACCGTCATACGTACCGGTGCTCAAACTGTGGGACAGATTGGCGAGTTACCCGATCTCGTCTCTGCCGTCCGTACAGACGCTCGGTGGATATTCCACTGAGCCAAAGATCCCAATAGTGCTCTCGTAAAACCTCTCTGTTTGCTCTATGCATGTTCACCCAACTTACTCAAGTGCCGAAAATTCCCAAACACTAAAACCCCTACCGGGAGGGTAGGGGTTTTACAGAGCAGCCAGGGATTTAATACCTGTCCCGTTTATGCCTTTTTGGTGCGGCGTGAGATACGACCACCGATCGCGCCGTAGACGCGAGCACGTTCTCGACCAGCGTCTCCGGCAGCAAAACCACCGGTACGACCGTTTTTGCCGCCTTTTGCGCCAATCTTTGCGTAAAAATCGCCACCATATTTTTTCTTGTTGGTTGCTGCTGCGGCCATGCCGCCTGCTTTTGTTCCAGCCATGATAACACCTCCTAAGTGTTTAGACTTGATTGACTTCAAAAGAAAAAGGGTTCACCTGCCCTCACGGCGGATAAACCCTCTAATCCTTTCGAATTACGCTTATACTATCATAGGTTATTGCTTATGTCAACAAAATTACTTATTTGTTACATAGCATACCGCCTTTGTTCCCGGAAGGGCCGAGGAGTAGCATGAATACCTCGATGATACATGTGAGCTACAATGACAAATATTCCAGCCGAGAGGATGAAAATCCCAGCCGCCAAGCTACTCTCCTGCGCTTTGTCTGACAGTCCAGACTGAGGGAATGCACCGGCACGGATCATGAGTGAGCCCTCTCCATCAGTTTCATGAACTGATACCCACATATCCAGTCGCCCGTCGTAAGAAAGGTTGAGCTGTTTTTTTTGACCAACGCCTCACAAACATATCACCACCATCGGGAGATATGCGTAAGATCACACCCTCGGGACTAATGGAAATAATCTGGAAGACACGTGGAGTTAGCAATGTACTATCTTGTGAAAGCCTGAATAAGTACTTATCACCGATATAGGCTAGCAGCAATAACGCCATTAGTCGCGAAAAGGGAAGGATAATCATTGAGATATATAACCTTCCGTATATAGATACGTGACGGGGGAACATTGTTAGGTACTGTTGTTTCCCTGTTGTTAGAAATTGGGTTAGCTTGAGGATTGGACGTCACAAAGCTGCCGCAGCTCGGACTCTGCTGCTGGGTAGTATTGTCCAGATTTGTCGTCAACGTGCATTGTCTCGGTCTGATCTGTTGAGAGACCTTTACCAAATTCGCCGCCTGAGCAGACTGGCTAAGCGCAAAAAATATGCACACCACCGATGTCATGAGCGCGAATTCTAGCTTATGATTCATCATTTTGTTCTTTTTTTGTTTTTTTTAATTGCTCCATGTAAGTATACACCCGAAACGCATACTATGTACTCGCTTAGTTTGCAACGAGAGTTAATGTCAAGCCGAGTGAGTAGGACGCAGCCGCCGGTTCTGCCGGGATCTGTTGTGCAAGAGTAATCCCCGTGATGTTCCACATGCAGTTAATCTCTGCCGATATTGAACCCGTTATTAGTGGGATTGAGTCCGTTACACCCTGGCTGAAGGACAGGCTCGAGCCTCGAGTAACACCAGTGTTACTACAGCTAGTATCTGGGGTAATCGTAGCCGTCGAAGGATCAATTGTTAGCTGGCCCGCAATAGTGTCTGCATCACCACCGTCACTACAACCAGATACCGTAGGGTCGTTGAAGTCATAGCTATTTGTGCCGCCATCACTCCAGAACGAAGTTATCCCAGCAGTTGCCCCAATAGATAATGTCCACGCAGCATTTGCCGTAGTGTTAACTACCCTTATCTGCTCGGCTACTGTCCCGAGTGTTGACCCACTGCTTTGACAATTAAAATCAAAACTTCTCGTCGGAAAGCCCACCGAAGGATTGACTATACTGACATTCGAAGCGTTCACGATATCGCCCGAAAGGTTCTCGGTAAGTAGTTTAAACGCTGCAATCTGCCCTCTCCAGGCTGATGCTGCAGAATTTGTGGCAACGGTAGAAAAATTACCCGTCGCCGTAGTATACCTATCCGCACCGGCAAAACGTGCAGTGCTTGTAAAATCTGTTCGCTCAGTGAAAGAATTTGACCATGCAGATATACCTGTACCAGAAGTCTGCATCACTATACCGGCAACGAGTAGCGCTTTTGCGCTTGTCGTGGTAAGCGTACCTGAAGAGGCATTTGCCGAGTTTCCCGTAGAAGCTACCGCGTTGACCGATTCTAATGGTGCTACGGTTGCAGTTCCAGAGTACTCGTAGAGTTGTATTCCCCTCCTTGCGTTGCCCCCTCCGGCACAACTTACCGTAGTCTCCCCGCCAACTGCAACCTTGTAATATATAGCCTGGACCGGAGCAGTTGTCAGCTCAGATTTTGCAACAGTGAAGCCCGCAGGAGTAGTAAATGCTACAACATTTCTCGCTGCGCATACTACAACTATGAGATGCTTTGGCCGTGCTGCTGGGCTGAGAGTAGCCGATACGGTGGTTCTGTTTGCCGCTGCCGACCGAGCCTGTACGAGCCGGGCCACAGCGAATGCTCTCGGCGCATATACCGATGATGCAATTCCAATGCCTACACCAAGAACTACGATAAACAGGGCAGACCGATTAAGTAAATTCATTCGTATTAGTCCGAATTATCCTTCTTCTTTGGAGAGCTTCGCTTTGATCTATTTACTGCAGCGCGTCTGGTCTTCTGCCTGGAGAGGGCTAATTTTTCCAGCTCATCTTCGCTCACCACACGAGGTGCCCAAGCAGACCCTGGGCTCGCCCAGTCATACGCCTTGGATCCGGCGGGGCCTACGGTTTTCTTTTGTATTTTTTGCGTAGTTGGCCGTGGTGCGTAAATTAATCGCGTAGTCGGAGCCACCTTTAGCTGATCGTCGTTACCTTGCTGGATTGTTCTTTTGGGCACCGGAATATTAGATACTTCAGCTCGTGGATCAAACTGGGTTGACTCCTCATGTAGCTCCAGGCCTTGCGCCTTTTCGTACTGAACTGGCGCTTGCCAACGCACAGGTGCCATTCGAACAGGCAGGAGAATCTCTTGTCCAGACTTCAGTATAAATGGCGGCTTTATGTGATTCACCTTTGCAAGCTTCTTCCAGCGAACACCTTGAGATATTGCAAGTGCTGCCAATGTGTCGCCGTTCTCAACAATATATGGCTGCCATTTTTTTTTGAGGTTGTTGTGTCGCCTGATCTTCCTGACTCTCCATATAAACAGAAGTGGCAGCACAAGGACTACCGCGACATATACAGCAATCGCCTTTGGTGCAGGCACCATGAAAAAGTATCCTGTTTCACCTCGGATTTTTTTCACTTCATTTGTTTTTTCCCCAATACCAGCGGTTGGGTCGGCGTTGAAGCTTATGGACACTCGCGCTTTATAAAAGCCACCCCAAAACGGTCGATCAAATGTATACGGCCAGCCCATAGTGGCCCCTGGCATTATGGGGTATTTGGCA
>JAGOTO010000082.1 GCA_018061705.1 Candidatus Saccharimonadota bacterium
TCATACACTCTGGCACGAAGTGGCCCACTACTATGGCCTCAACCATACTCAGATACATGCCCT
Organism: Candidatus Saccharimonadota bacterium; assembly: GCA_018061705.1. The sequence continues at coordinate 64 of JAGOTO010000082.1, forward strand.
CGAGTAGTAGGAATCTATCGTTGCAGCGAATCTGTACTGGAGGGGTGAGCCCCTCCTTTTCAGAGTTTCATACATCTAGCCCGGTGCTGAGCGCCGGCTTTAGGGGGAGGGAGTACTGATTTCGAATTTATTTCGAATCTGTACTGGAGGGGTGAGCCCCTCCTTTTGTATACCCAGGCCTAACCTGAAACAAAATCCAAAACCCAAGAGCACTAAATAGCAGGCCTAACACAAAAGATCCGAAGCCTCTACCTTGGATAAACAGCGTGACGATTGAGTATGCTACATGTAAGAGCGATGCATAAAATAGCAGGTCCCATCCCTTTTTGACATGCGCCTTAAGTGGATTATAGGCCAAGAAATACAGCACGGCATTTGCGACCATAAATGCAGCGGCGAACCATACCCAAAGAGTAAGGTTACTGGTTGAGATCGTTTCACCAGTTCCATAGGTTCGGCTTAGCTCGTTCGCAAGGTTGACGTAACCCCCGACACTACGTGCAGCGCTCCACACCCCCCACGCACCGAGTACGCTGAGAACAGCTGCGATCAGTGTAAGTACCGGAAAATAGGTCATGAAAAATTTCTTGCCGCCCTCTGGCATCTTTGGCGCTTTCACTCCGAACAGGTCATTCATTTGTTTTTCTAGATTACTGAGATTCATGCCTGCCATGCCACGCTCCTTTAGGTTATATGACACATATTACGTCATTCATGGATGTGCTGAGTGTGATATATGTTACATTTTGCGCTGAACGGATGAAAAGGCACCTACAAAGATATTGGTATCGACGGCAATTCGTAAGTTGGTATACTAGATTGATGAAGGCGGTGATATTTGACTTTGACGGTACGATTGGAGATAGCCTACCTGGGGTAATTGAACTTTTTGAACGTTTTAACAACCGAGAACCACTGACCGCAAAAGAACGATCGGATTTGCAGCATAAGAGCATATTGAATGTTGCGCTCAAGATGCAGATTCCAAAATGGAGGATCGCGACACTCGCGTTTACCGGGAGGCGATTGTTCGCACAGCATACGGACGCCGTTCAGCCACACCCAGGGATGGACGATCTTATTGCTCGGCTATATTCTCTCGATGTGTCGCTCTATATTTTGAGTGTCAATCGAACCGATAATGTTCGGTCGTGCATACGGCGCTATGGCCTTGAGAAGTGCTTCAGCGGGATATTTGGCGGCGCGAATAGCTTCAGCAAGACTAGGGCGTTGAGACGCTTGGTCAAGAGAGAAGGGCTTGACATCGGTCATACCTGGTATGTTGGCGACCAAGAAGTTGATGTGGTTTCTGCGCAACACGCAGGCATTCCCGTGATTGCTGTTGACTGGGGCTATGCGGCAGCCGATACGTTACGATTAGCCAATCCAGACTACCTGGTGTCCGATGCGTATCAGCTAGAGGAAGTTTTGAACATATGCTTCCAGAAGTAATGATTGTAAAGGTAGTGCATGGTGGCCAGGGTCTTGCGGACCTGCCCGACGGTCGCAAGGTTTTCGTGTGGAATGCTTTGCCCGGAGAAACCGTGCGCATTAGAATCATTAAAAATAAACGTTCGTATGCCGAAGCGATTGCCGAAGAAATCATTGTTGCTTCGCCAGATCGAGTGGTGCCGATCGATGAAAACTACCTGGCAACGAGCCCATGGCAGATTCTATCGTCAACCCAGGAAGATAGCTATAAAATAGGAATCGTCAGAGAATTGATGCAGCAGGCTGGTTTGGACGCATACGAGTTACTCGACAGTGTAGTGCCCGACGGGATACAGTCAGGAAAGAGTTCGGGGCAAGGAAGATTGGAGAGTCACGGTGCCGAGACCGCGCCGATGTCCGCACGATACCACTATCGGAATAAAATGGAATACAGTTTCTGGGGAGATGACCAAGGTCTGCACCTTGCGCTGCATATTCGTGGCAGTCACGGTAAGCAGATTGTATCCGGGAGTGCTCTTGCGATGCCGGCAGTTGATGCAGCAGCGAATCTCATTCTTGCAGAACTGCAAGAGCGTCGGATCAGGGCGTCTGATCTGAAAAGTCTCGTCATACGTGCGAGCCAGAACGGCGATGTCGTCGCTGCGTTATTTGTCAGACAGAGCAAGTTTCCACGTCTGAGGGTATCATCCAGTATCAAACCCGACGGCCTGAAAGGAATACGGGTCTATTTCTCTAATCCGAGAAGCCCCGCGTCTGTTCGGACTCGGCTTCTCTATGAGATTGGCAATTGTGAGCTGACGGACTCGTTACTTGGCCGGGTGTTTGTGTATGACGTTGATAGTTTTTTTCAAGTGAATATCCCCGTTTACGAAAGCGTACTCAAAAGCATCCGCAGCCATATAATCGGCGACCCTATCGATATGTATGCGGGTGTCGGCAGCATTGGGCTGAGTGTTGCAGACAAAGCGGTGACTCTCATTGAGATGGATTCGCCGACCGTGACAATGGCGAGACGGAACGCAGCGGACTCTCATGTGCATGCGACAGTGATCGAGGCATCATCAGAAGAAGTTCTTGAACAGATCGACAGCGCAAAGCCGTTGATAGTGGATCCGCCCAGGGCTGGATTGCACGCGCGGGTTATCACTCGTTGTCTTGATGTTTTACCTCCACAGATCATATACCTAAGCTGTAACCCTGCGACCCAATCTCGAGATCTTTCGTTACTGCAATCGGCGTATACAGTAAAAACTCTTGAGGTCTATAATTTCTTTCCGCATACTCCCCATATTGAGGTACTCGCTGTTCTTGTGCGCAAGTAACTCCACTTGTGTTTCATTTTCCAATTGACCGACAGGGGTTTTGTCTTGTAGAGGGCAGCAGAGGGCAAATCATACTGCATACGAACCTACGTTTCGGGTGAATAAGCCTGTATACTTAAAACCTATGTCAT
>JAGOTO010000083.1 GCA_018061705.1 Candidatus Saccharimonadota bacterium
AGCTGATACAGAGCAGGTGAGGAAGTATTACCCGCACGCAACCTCTCATTTTCTGGGGCTTGATGTTCATGATGTCGGAGATTACCGATTGAGTCTTGCTCCAGACATGGTTTTAACCTGCGAACCGGGTATCTATGTACCAGAGGAGGGGATCGGGGTCAGGATTGAGGACGACATACTTATTACATCGGACGGCAATCAAAACATGAGCGCGAATTGCTCGTACGAGGCCTATAGGATATAATTGTTGATCATATGACAGCTGTTCGGCACCGTGGGTTTGTGGGAACGTATCTCTTGCGTTGGTTTGTATGTGCACTTGGATTGTGGATTGCAGCGGGCTTACTAAAGGGTGCCGTGGACTATCAAGACCGCCTCATGGTCGTTATAATCGGCGGTGCTGTTCTTGCTATCATAAACACACTCATTAAGCCTCTCTTGATCTTGGTTAGCATACCGGCAATTTTGATATCACTCGGGTTTTTCATACTCGTCATCAATGGAGCTACTGTCTATTTGGCGAGTCGGCTGTACCCGTCACTCCATATCGAAAGCTTTGGAGTTGCAGTCGTCACGGGCCTGATTATCGGCTTGGTAAATTATCTCGTGACAGCTATACTTGATTCACGGGGTTAATAACCGATAAATCATTACGATACATTTTTTGATTTAAACAGGAGCAATCATGAGCATTTATAACTACATAGCAATCGGTGCGATGCTACTGATGACACTTCTCATCCTTGTTCAGACGCGCGGAGCATCACTCGGGGCTGGTATCGGGAGCAGCGGAGAAGTAAATACCGAACGCCGAGGAACTGACAAAACAATCTACCAGCTGACTATTGTTTCTGCGCTCGTTTTTGTCCTAGCTTTGCTCGCTGGGGTTATCATTGCCTGAGTTCCAGTTAGATTAATGAAGGGTGGCCTCACAGTATGACTCTCATTGATAAAGCAACAAAATTGCGCTTACGACGCAACATTAGACTGCGCCAACGACAAGTTGAGCGAGTGACGCAGAGTGCAGAATTTGAGTTTGAAAAAAAAGTTATCGGAAAGCTTGAAAAGCTTAGGCATGTCAAAAGATTTGTAGCATCATGGGTGATCCTCATGCTACTTCTGGTATCTGTGGTCGCCGCACAAACAGTCGGATTGAGCCAGTATTACCTGAAATCTGGGCCTGTCCCAGGTGGGGTCTACAATGAAGGCATGCTAGGAACGTTCAGTAATGCAAACCCGATGTATGCGGTCGGTGCAGTTGATACGAGTGTCTCGCGACTCCTTTTCTCCGGGCTATTTCGCTACGACGAATCGAACACCATTGTCGGGGATCTGGCAGAGGGATATTCTGTTGACGATAGTGGCCGGCAGTACACGGTTGATATTAAACGCGGGCTTCGTTGGCATGATGGAAAGCCACTGACGAGCAAGGATGTTGCGTTTACTTTCAATGCCATCAAAAATCCTGACGCTCGCTCTCCGCTTTTCGCAAGCTGGCAGGGTATAAACATCGTAACTCCTTCCGCCAATACCGTTATATTTCAGCTACCCAATGCACTGACCGCGTTTCCGTATAGCCTCACTACAGGCATTCTGCCGGCACATATTTTGGGGTCTGTTCCAACGGCCAGTCTTCGATCGCACACTTTCAACACAACAGCACCGGTTGGGGCTGGCCCATTTATGTGGAGCGCGCTACAGCTCGGAGGAAATTCTACGCCGAATGAGGCGAGCTCAATCATCTCTCTCAAAGCATTCCCAGACTACAATAGCGGTCGACCAAAGCTGGATGGGTTCACTCTGCATACCTATGACACAGCAGATAAACTTGTGTCGGCATATAAGAAAAAAATCGTTGAAGCCGCTGCTGGCCTACAGAGTGTCCCCACCGATATATCAGACAATCCGGACAGCTATATCTATCAGTTCAGGACGACTGCTGCCGTAATGGTATTTTTCAAAACGAGCGAAGGGTTACTGGCTGATCGTATGGTGCGAAAAGCACTCGTTCTTGGGTCTGACCGAGAGCGGGTACTTTCAGGACTGGGCTATAGCGCCAAGCCTGTTCGTGGCCCTCTTTTGGACGGTCAGCTTGGGTATGATCTGCGTTACAATCAGCCAAGCTTCAACCGAGAAGAAGCTGCCAAGGTTCTACAAGAGGCCGGCTGGGTGCTCAACACCAAGACTGGAATGCGGGAAAAAAATGGGCAGTCCCTTCAGTTTCAGCTTCTCGCAGAAGATACCAGGGATAATCGACGGATTCTTACCGAACTTCAAAGCCAGTGGAAAAATATCGGCGTCATGATGCAGCCGAGCTGGCAACAAAATCAAGCTGATATGCAGGGCGCCATAGAGACTCATGGTTATACGGCGCTCTTGTACGGCATCGGTATCGGTGTTGATCCAGACGTGTACGTCTACTGGGATAGCACCCAGGCAGACCCCCGTAGCGCCAGCCGGCTTAATTTTTCGGAGTACAAATCTACCGCCGCAGATACAGCGCTTGAATCAGGTCGAACCCGTTCTGATTCGGCCATTAGGGTGCTTCGCTACCAAGCTTTTCAGAAGGTTTGGCAAGAGGATTTCCCCGCTTTAGCACTGTATCAGCCAAATGTATTTTATGTCACAAGGGGTGGCGATGTATCTGGACTCACGGAGCATAATGTCAATACAGACGCCGACCGATACTACTCTGTCACAGATTGGGCGGTCAAGACAGGGCATGTCCCAAGGTAAATAGTCTATCCTCTGCACAGTGGAGTGGCTTTAGCAGCTTGCCAGCAGAAGAAAAACGAGCTACCATACATTCTGATAGTGGCGGTCACCGTGAAACGGTGCAAAATAGACATTGTAGACATTGGTCTACCTTCCGCCAACCAATACCAGCTGTCCGCAATGACACAAAACTAAGGTGTACCTTTCAAGTTAAATTTACGTGCG
>JAGOTO010000006.1 GCA_018061705.1 Candidatus Saccharimonadota bacterium
AGGTTGGCGAGTGGCGCCTCAAAACTCACCATTGCCCGCTCGTCAATATAGCTGAGATTGTTTTGCAGACCACGTTTTGCAGCAATAAGCTGTATGACAGGGCCGACAAATGTTTGGGGGACAACGATTTCTCCCTTTATCCACGGCTCACGGATTTCGGCAATCTTGGTAACCTCGGGTAGATCAGCAGCCGATTTTATGTCAAGAGTTTCGCCATTGATAAGGTCGACCTGATAGTCGGTACTGGGGTTCGTCACGACGAGCTCAAGGTTATACTCGCGCTCCAGACGTTCTCTGATAATGTCCATGTGCAGTAGACCGAGAAATCCAATCCGAACTCCAAATCCAAGCACAGGTGAGTTCTCTGGTGCGAACTGCAGCGCCGAATCACTTAAGCTGAGTTTTTCAATAGCGTCCTTCAGCTCCTGGTAATACTCATTGCTTTCTGGGAAGAATCCAGCGTACACAAAAGGTTGAACATCCCGATAGCCTGGTAAGGCCTCTTCGGCTGGGTGTGCAGAGAGCGTTACCGTGTCGCCAACACGAGCCTCGCGAGTACTTTTGAGGTTGGTGACGATATAGCCAATCTCGCCAGTTTTGAGCTCGGCATTGGCGGTCATCTCTGGCTTAAGTGCTCCAACTTCGAGTGCGATTCCTTGAGCATTCGTTGCAAACATCTTTATTTGGGCGTTTTTGAGAATGTGTCCATCAAAAACCCTGACATATAAAATAACGCCCCGGTAATCATCGTAGTAGCTGTCAAATATAAGCGCCCGAGTCGGCACGTTTCCGTTCGGGATGTCTATTGCTCCTCTGTTGTTTTCACCTGATATCGGCTGAGGAGACGAAACCCCCGGTACTCTCGGAGAAGGGATATCGGCAACTATTCGCTCGAGGACAGCCTCGATGCCTTGGCCGGTTTTTGCGGAAATCTGCACGATATCTTCCTGAGTGCATCCAAGGAGACTGATGATCTCTCGGCTAACCTTGGCGACATCGGCAGCAGGCAAATCGATTTTGTTGAGAACAGGTATTATTGTCAGATCGGCGGCAATAGCGAGGTAGACATTGGCGAGAGTTTGCGCCTGAATACCTTGGCTCGCATCGACAACAAGCAATGCCCCCTCGCAAGCTTGAAGACTTCGGGAGACCTCATAGCTGAAGTCAACATGGCCTGGGGTATCAATAAGATTTAACTCGTAGCCCTTATACTCCATGCGGACTGGCGCAAGTTTGATCGTAATGCCTTTTTCCCGCTCCAGATCCATACGGTCGAGTAGCTGTGCCTTCATGTTTCGTTTCTCGACGGTTCCTGTCAGCTCGAGCAAACGGTCAGCGAGCGTCGATTTGCCGTGATCAATATGTGCGATGATACAAAAATTACGTATATGTGACTGGTTCATAGAAATACCAACTCTCTTGCCGTTACTCGCATCAATTATAACAGAGGTACCCTTCTAATACTCCAGCCGAACAGGTCGAAGGATAGCCTTTTTGACCGCTGTCAAGAATCCTCGAGCTTCGCTCAGTCCGAATACCGCCGACATAATTAGATAGGTCCCTCCTGTCACACCAGCGATGGCCGAGAGTTTTAAGAGCAACGTCAAGCCTTTATCGGCTGTCATCAAAGGCCAAAGTTGTACAGCAATAAATCCTGCGATCAGACTAAACCCAGTGACTGAGACTATCCGTACGATGCCGCTCCAAAATTCAGCGTCAAATAATTTCCGGTCACGCCTGAGCATAATCGCTCCCAGAACTATCACTTCTACTGCCGCCACGATCGACTGAGCGATGGCCAGTCCGACGACCCCATAGCTGTCCGGCCGCGACAGCGAGTAGGCCAGGATGACGTTGAGACCAATCACAAAAACCGAAACAAGCAGTGGTGTTCTCGTGTCCTTTTGGGCATAGAACCATCGCGACACAATTGCAAAAATTGTCCGAAACAGTATCGCGACACAAAGCGCTCCAAATATAATGGCGATTGGACCACTCGAGTCGCGAGAGAATATGAGACGAGCCAGATAGCCTCTCGCAAAAAACGCCGTTACCACAACGGGCATCGCGATCCAGATGATCAGGCGCAATGTCCGGAGAAAGTCCTGGCGAAACAAGTCTGGACGACCCTGACTTAATCGAGCGTTAAGCCGGGGAAACACTGCTGTAGATATTGCCGTTCCAATCAGCAAAATCGGAGCAGTGTGCAGGACGTACGCCGTGTTGTAGTTTGCGACTGCCGTCGCACCGCCGAGTGATTGGCTAGAGGCAAGGTTTGTTTCGACAATGTTCTGTACCTGGTCAAGACCCTGATCGAGTGACCGTGGGGGTAATTGTTTAAGCATAGACCGAAAATCCTTTGTCCTGAGTATTCGCGCTCGCCAATGGAATCCGAGACCATATACCCCCAGTAATATGAAAAGTAGCTGCAAGAATGCACCTATCGCGGCTCCGATGGCAAGTCCGACGATGCCTACGTTGTCCTTAAAGGCATAGAGGCTGGCAATGATACTTACGTTGTAAAAGATTGGAGCAACCGCATAAAAAAAGAATCGACCAAATACCTGTTGGACTGCTGCGATAACTCCAGAAATAGTAAAGAGCATGGGGTTGAGTGCGAGTATTCTCATCATCAGAGCAACATTATCGAGCTGCTCGGGGGTATAGCCATGTGTCAGTCGTTGGGCAAGCACATCAGCAAAAACAAACATGAGTACCCCCACCAAGAATAGAAAAATACTCAAAAAGTTAAGCAGGCTTGTTGACAGCTCCCAGACGCCCTTACGATCACCCAGTGCTAAACGGTCGTTCAAATATGGCATAAATGCAACACCGAGGGCACCGGCTGCAATCACAAAGAAAAAGAAGTCGGGCAGCACAAATGCCGCAAAGTAAACCCCGGCGTTCTGAGGATCCCCAACTGGCAGATCGCCAAAATTTGCGTTGACAAGTTTCGTCCGGAAGAACCCAAGCACCTGCGAAATAAGCGCGGCACCCATCAACAACATAGCGGCATTGCCGAAGCTCACACGTTTCCAGCGACGATTTTTGATGCGCATTTAATTACAGTATAGCGTAAATATCATGCATCTGAACTGTTTTGTTGACTCTGTCTAAGCATCTCTAGACACATAATTTACCTCAGGTGATCCTGCCTGATGACAAGCCGGCTTCGATCCCCACACCACTAGTACAGTGCCGCGACCTTTGGAAGATGCGAACCCTCGAAGAGCACTGCTACTTCAGCGGCGTCAACAGTCTCCTTCTGAAGCAAAGCATCCTTCAGGCGGTCCAGCTGCTTCCGGTTAGCCTTGATGACTTCTCGGGCCCGAACGGCTGCTTCGTTTATGAGAGCCTTCACTTCGTCATCAATGAGCTTTGCTGTTTCGTCGCTATATTCGCGCTCATGCATAATGCGCTCCATCATAATTCCTTCTTCGGAGTGGAACACTTGATCGCGAAGCTTCTTGCCCATGCCTTGCTGCGTTACCATATCGCGGGCTAACTCGGCGGCTTTTTGCAGGTCATTTCCAGCCCCGGTAGTGACACGATCCGGACCATAGATAACCTCCTCAGCTATGCGCCCACCAAGCATACGGGCCAATACATCTTTGTATTCTAGGATGCTGTGATAGCTTTTGTCTTCGGGCGGAATGAACCAGGTGACACCACCTGTGCCACCGCGAGGGATGATGGTCACTTTGTGGACAACATCGCTGTCCGGCAACACATGGCCCACAATGGCGTGACCAGCTTCGTGGTAGGCGGTGAGCTCTTTTTCCTTCTCGCTCATAACCTTGCTCTTGCGTTCTGGGCCGATTGCAACCCGCTCAAAAGCCTCTGTCAGGTCTTCCTGGGTAATCTGGTCATGGTTATTACGTGCCGCAATTATCGCCGACTCGTTTGCAATGTTTGCCAGATCGGCACCGGAAGATCCAGCTGTTTTAGCAGCGAGTGCATCAAGATCAACATCTTTGGCGAGCGGCTTATCTTTGAAATGAATCTGGAAAACAGCCAATCGATCTGCACGTTCCGGCAACCCTATCAAGACTCGACGATCGAAACGACCAGGCCGAAGCAAGGCAGGATCGAGCACGTCCGCTCGGTTTGTGGCCGCCAGAACAATTACGTTTTGACCTTGCTCAAACCCGTCCATTTCAACTAAGATCTGGTTGAGAGTCTGCTCTCGTTCGTCATGACCGCCACCCATGCCAGAACCGCGCCGTCGACCGACGGCATCGATCTCGTCAACAAAAATTATGCACGGTGCGTTTTTCTTTGCCTTGGCAAAAAGGTCCCGCACACGACTCGCACCTACACCCACAAACATTTCGACAAACTCAGAGCCAGAGATACTGAAGAAAGGTACGCCCGCCTCACCGGCAACAGCGCGTGCAAGCATAGTCTTGCCAGTGCCAGGAGGCCCAACCAGCAATACACCCTTCGGTATTTTAGCCCCAAGAGACGAGAACTTTTTTGGGAACTTCAGGAACTCTACTACCTCTTCAAGATCTTGTTTCGCTTCACCCTGTCCGGCGACATTTTTGAAGGTCACTTTGTCTTTTTCATTACCATACAGGCGGGCGCGCGACTTCCCAAAACTAAGCGCCTGGTTGCCTTGGCCTTGCGCGCTGCGCATCATCCAAAGCAGTAACGCTCCGAAAAGCAATACTGGCAATATAGTCGTCAACCCGAAACCTAAAAGATTTGATGAGGTAGAGCTCGATGGCTTGACCGTAATGTCAACTTTGTCTTTTTTGATGCCTTCATCTGTGGTAGTAGCACCGTCTTCCATAGTGGTTTTAAGTGACGGTTCGGTATCACCTTTTTTGGTAATAGTTAGTTGCTGGCCTTTGACCTGGACTGTTTTATATTTACCCTGGTTTGCTTCTTTGACAGCCTGGGCGATTGAGATCTCTTTTAGTTGGCTTGGGTTATTCTGTGCTGAAATACCTACCATGACAATGAGGGCTATGAGCGCAAACAAGCCCAAATTTTTCCTGGCTTGCCTCCCGGTCGGGCGCTTACCAGTTGAACGATGTGGTTTATTCTCCATGTCGAATCAGTATACAACAGATAGAGCTGTTTTTCGACTACTGTGGATGAATTCTACAACTCGGTGACGGTATGGTTCACCTAGGATGCCCCGTTAACAGATAGGTATTTCACCCGGTTGGTTCGTCCGCGAGCAGTATGTCAGGATCATTCTGAAGCGCCCGAGCAATCGCGGCTCGTTGCATTTGACCGCCCGAAAGCTCTCTTGGGTAGTGCTGAAGCCTATCACTCGGCCCGACTGTTCCTGCCAAATCATGGCTTTATACTGCTACGCTCCTTGCGCTTCATTCTGGCGAACATAGCAGGAACCTCAATATTTGTTTGAAGCTTAAGAAATGGCCGTCGATAAAAGAATTGGAACACAAAGCCGATCGTGCGGTTGCGGAATCCAGATAACTGGCTATCCCGCAGCTTTGCCAAATCTTTCTCATGTACAAAGATCGTACCTTGTGAGGGTTAGTCGAGCCATCCGATGAGCTCCAATAACGTGCTTTTGCCGCTTCCATTTGTTCCGGTGATGGCTACAAATTCAGCCTTGTGGATAGCAAGATTGATATTTTTTAGGGCATTAACCTGCGCCTTCCCCAGCCTATACGCCATACCGACGCCTGTGGCGCGGATAATCACTTCACCTTTCGGTGGTTCGTACGTTTGTGACTGAGCTGCATTTGTGGCGGCACTTTTTAGCTCATATAAAGATGCATGCACATCCCCGCCACATGCCTTGAGCAGCAGCGCTGCATACGCCTGTCTTTTTCGGCCTCGGCGTCTCGTTCCATGAGACATAATGTATACCGCTAATGGTTCTCGTGCAGCTCAAGTCTACCAACGCATCACGACAAATGGTGTTTCATATGGTAAATCCTTGGTAATAAGACGCTGCGAGCCATCAATTTTGATACGACGAACACTAAATGACTTATACTTTTGGTCATACTTTGTGTACCCCACAAAATTTCCAGATGCTGAGAAGTATGCGTTTTGAAAAGACCCGGCCGCACGATCTGAGAGCCCTGAATCCAGTGCAACCCTGCTATCTTTCGTGACGTCATAAACAAATATACCCTGTGCGTAACGATCATCCGAGAGCTTTTGTGTTTTGACGAGCAACCACATTTTGGCATCTTTAGTAACATCTACCAGGTGATTTGTAATGTTTCCTTCATTTTGCATAAGCTTTGTCCTTACACGTTCCCTGGTGGCAACATCCATCAGCTCATACGAAGAGCCCTCAGGCCTTATCACCGACAGCACCACACGGCCTCCGTCTCGACTGAGCGCATGAGCGGTTGAGTTGTCGGGCGTGCTGATCACCGATCCCGAAGATGTTAAAATGTACGATTTTACCGAAGCGCCCACCTGGGCTTTATGAAACAGTATGTTACCATTTGACCCTATCGGACGGTACGAGTTCAGGTAGTATATGGGGCCATCCGCACTATCATAGTAAAGCTCCTTCCGGTCTGCACCCTTCGGTCCTACAGAATAAATACGGCTATTGAGCCTCTTACCTCCATCACACTCTACCTGGGACTGAAGCACCACAACCCTCGGCGGAGTCGATGGGTCGGCTGCATCCTGCATGAACCGAGCAGAGCGATAGTACGTCTTTGCCCCAGGAGTCTTACAGTCAATGTCGGCAGAAGACGAAAGTACGCCGTAGGAAATCGTGGTTTTCAAATCGGCCGAAAGGGCAAAATAACGAAAACCCTTTTCTCTACTTCCCTTCGTCTCGAGGATCCATTTGTTCCCCCAGGAGCTTTCGTGGATAGTCTCACTCTCCTGCGCTTTCTTTGCGGTCGGATTCCTCCCGTCACTTGTCAGAGAGACGATTGTACCATTCAGCAGACTTCCTGATGGCCCAGGAGTCTGGTAAACCGTGTTACCTGAGCTCACACTACTGGCTGCCCAAATTGCGGATGTAAGGTACGCTCCTATGCCGCCAACCGCAATAATGGCGAGGAGTGGCAGCAGTATATGATGTCCTAATCCTCGAGAATCATATTTTTTCATAAATCTGCTTTGGTATGGTGACTTCATATGCCCTTCCTGTACAGTTTATGGCATTTCTGAGCTAGTGTCAAGCTACCACTTTCTCGGACACTCGTTCTGAATCCAGCGTAGCTGGTATGAGGCTGGCAGCGTAAGCTGCCGGACTCATCTGTAATGCTGTATGGATGCGGTCGTAGTTGTAGTAGTGTACGGTGAGTGCAATAGCTTCGTACAACTGAGCGACATCTTGGTATTGCCTGAGCTTGCCAAGCTCAGGCTTGAAACTGCCAAAGAAGCGCTCCATGAATCCGTTTTGCCAGGGACTAGCCTTGGAGCTGCAACTGAGCGTAATCTCGTAGCGGTCACAGGTCAGTTGGTGTTTGTAACTCAGGTACTCCGTACCTTGGTCACTGTGCAAGATGCTTGGGCTCGGATGTTTGGCGAGAGCATCTGTGAGCGCGGCGTGCGTCAGCTCACTGGTGTGGCGCATGCCCAGTCTCCATCCCACAACTTGCCTCGTCTTGAGATCCAGCACTACCGCTAGGTAGTGCCAGCTACGCTCAAACCACAAGTAGGTAAAGTCTTGTACCCAACCACCAGAGTCCACCATGCCAGCGTAGCTCAGGCCGTCCTGTGGCCGGTGTTCGTTGCGGTAGTGTGCGAAGCGTTTCAGGGCGTTGGGTGCTGCCAGTATCTCAGCCTCAGCAGATGTACCGTAGCGTTTCTTCTTGCTCGGCCGGGCAATCCGGACACCAGCCAGAGTACGTATCCGTCGAGTTTTGTGCTGGCTCCAACCCAGATGGAGGCTGAGACGTCGTACACCGTACAACTGGTGTTGCTCGTGAGCGGCTAGTACTTCTGCAACAGCCTGTTTGTCTCGTTTGAGGCGGATACTTGCTGGTGCATAGTAGCTACTGCGGGAGATACCCAGTCTGGCCACAAAGTGTTTCTGCCATCCTGGGTCGACTTCCTCCAGGACGGCTAATCTTTTGGGCGTTTTGTTTCGGCGGTGAGCCTGCCAAGAATGCGGTAGGCAATCTCTAGCTCCTTTTTGAGCCGGTTGTTCTCCAGAATGAGGTTACGGTTGCCGTCTACGACGCCTTCCCGCAACCAGGCGTAGATGGTTTTACTACTTAACTGGTACTGAGCGCTCGCTTCGCTCACGCTCAAGCCTTGGTCACGAATTTTGGTTACTATCTCGGTTTTATGGGTACGGTCGGCTGGTATACCTCGGGGCATGTTAAATCTCCTTATTTAGGCTGACAAATACGTCCTTTCTAGAATAGACGATGTGTCCAGTTTAATGGGAGCCTGACACTAGTCAATGTTTTAAGTATAATCGCAATCCCGTACGCTTTCAATACACTCATGGGCGCGCCAGCGCAAACACAGACGATCAAGCGGTGGCGCCATACTGACGGAATGATCATAGGGATTGAGCAATATATCACACTCTCAATCACTAATATTCAGCTCTTGGTAGCGTAACCCTGGAGTGAGACCCTAGTTTTCTCTATGTGCAGTGTTTCGCCCTTTGCTATGTCGACTGTGGACCCATTTCGTCCGGTGCGAATGGCGACATCGAGCCGGAGTATGAGTTTGGTCGAAATGCCAACTTTGGCATTGCGGCGAATCCATTCAGCCAACACTTCTCTGGCAACCTCTTTTGGCAATTCGCGGTATTTTAGCCGGTCAATAGCTGTCGGTGTCGTATGTTTTTCCAAGTATTCACTCATGAGCAAACCAATTGCATCATTGAGCTTGGCCGCTATAGCGCTATGCTCAAGCAGGCGCCCTCGAGCCCTCGCATCAAGCTTGCTGACAATATGTTTGCGGATGTAGTTCCTTAGGTAGGTTTCGTCTTGGTTCGTACTGTCTTCTCGCCACTCAAGATTTTGGGAATGGGCATAAGCACGTATCTGTTTTTTGGTCATCCCGAGTAAAGGACGCTGCACAAGTTGATTCGATCGAAGTGAGCTTAAGCCCCGACTTTTCGTTCCTCTTAACCAGTTTATTATGATGGTTTCGAGTACATCATCTTCGTGGTGCGCAGTCAGAATCGCATCTGCGCCAACAGCCTTCTTGACCTTGGTTAGAAAAGCATATCGTGCATTACGAGCGGTCGCCTCACTTGCACCAGCACCCAACTCTGCGCGGTCGTACACAAAAGAGATCCCGTACATATTGGCCAGTTTCTCGACGAGTTGCCGATCTTTCGCCGAATCTGGTCGGATGCCGTGGTCAAAATGCGCCACGGTAAACTGTGATGTGGCGTCTTTGTGTGATTGTTTATGCTGCTTAACGAGCAGGTCTAGCAGCACAATGGAGTCGACGCCCCCACTTACTGCAACAACATACCGACCGACCGGTAAATCTATTTTCATACTATAATTGTAGCAATGAACAGCAAACTATCCTTAGAAAATAGAATTTCGGCGCTGGAAGATAGAAATATACGTGTCGAGAACGACAAAGCTTGGGAGACAAGTTGGGTACGCCGTGGCTCAATCGCATTTTTGACCTACCTCACGGTAGTCGCCTATCTACACTTTGTCATACATATTAACCCATGGCTCAATGCACTCGTTCCGGTCATAGGGTACGTACTATCGACACTTACGGTTTCGCTCCTCAAGCGTATTTGGGTCAGCCATAAATAAACTCTTGTGAGCTGTACTCGATTCGGCGTACCGGTGATACAATATAGCCACAAGCGAAATCAAACATGGAAAAAGATATTGTTATTTTACTCGTGGGCATCGTTGTTGGCGCCATGAACGCCATCGCTGGAGGCGGGATGCTTATTGGATTCCCTGTCCTCCTCGGCCTTGGCGTCCCACCATTGGTCGCGAATGTCACCGCCAATATAATAACCCCACCCGGACAACTAGCCGCCGTATATGCCTATCGTGGATACCTGCGCCGGGTACCAAAGCGCTATGTCCTGATTCTCCCCTTTGTTGCCATTGGTGCCCTAGCTGGCGCACTGGCACTCCGCGCAATGCCAAGTAATAATTTTGCCGATATGGTGCCCCTGCTCATCATGCTTGGCGTTGCACTTTTTGCCTTCCAGCCCGCTATCCACCTCCATTTGCATACTCATTTACGAGGACGAAGTCGGGCGCTACTACCGATAGTACTTATCGGTGTGGCGCTGCTACCTATCACTTTTTACGGTGGCTTTTTTGGGGCGGGCTATGGTTTTATCATGCTAGCTTTTTTGGGACTTGGCAAAGTTCACGAGGTTCACATGCTCGCAGCTATGAAAAACGTTTCTGCAATTTTGGTTTCGATCATTTCGATTATTGTGCTGTACTCGACCGGACTCATAGACTGGCACATAGGAATCATCATGGCGGCTGGCACTACTGTCGGTGGATTTTTGGGCGCGCACGCAGCCCAAAAGGTTTCCTCTCAGGCACTACGAATAGTGGTTATCATCGTCGGGCTCGCAGCAGCCACCTACTTGGCACTAAAGAATTACTAATGATAGATCTCAACCAAAAAAGACTGCTTACGCCGCCTCTTCATTCATGTGGTAGCACCAGGTGGACTCGAACCACCGACCTCAGGCTTATGAGTCCTGCGCTCTAACCAGCTGAGCTATGGTGCCATGTGTGGCAAGATTGTAATGTACTTTGCCCAAACGTCGCAACATTTTACAGCTGGTTCGAGCGCTAGCGCATATGATTTACGCTGAGGGCTCTCCAGCTGAGCTATGGTGCCATGTGTGGCAAGATTGTAATGTACTTTGCTCAAACGTCGCAAC
>JAGOTO010000007.1 GCA_018061705.1 Candidatus Saccharimonadota bacterium
TTTGACGTCTATCGGCGGGGTGCCATCCTTGGTTTTTTTGGGGATGGCTCGTATATGACCAACGCTGCTCAGCACCTTGAAGTCAGCACCGAGATATTTCTCGATAGTTTTTGCTTTTGCTGGGCTTTCTACGATGACTAGGTTTTTCGACATATTCTATATCTATACTAATTAAGTATACGGCTAAGGAGCCGAGGCACAAGTGGAAATCCTACTACGTTTCATTGCAAAGCGCAAATTGTGATGTGCGGCTAAGGGATAGCCGCGATAGCTTGTTTCTGCCTGGTATTGTCGGGCATGCTTCAAGCAGACCGTCTCAATACGTAGTGCAGGTGCTTATTTCGGAGAGCGATGCCGCCCGCTAGGATTATGATAGCTGCGGCGAGGACTGAAAATTTGAGAGCGGGAGTACCGGTGTTGGCTAGCTGCGAGGGTGCTGGCGTCTCAGTCGCTGGTGCCCCGGTCGAGGTACTGTAGGTGAATGGGCGAATATTGGCGGCACTGACTCCGAGAACAAATGTGTGTGATGCTGGCAAAGGGGTAATGCCCGCAAGAACAGGTCCGTTGTAGGTGAGCGTGGCGCCAGCTCGAAAATACGCCGTGAGTTCTGTCGGGCTGGCCACATTAATCACTGTCGGGCCATCCGAGACACGATAGGTTTTGAGCATGACACCACTGGGCAGCTTCCCTGTCATGGTGTCAGTTGGCTGAAGGACTAATCCGCTGCTATCTTTGAATTCAAAGGCGGCAGTAACTGGATTTACGATATGTCCTCCCAGGTTCAATGATGAATCTGCCGTATCGCCATCACCATTAAAATCGATTCCCCAGGCGGATTCATCCTCTTGCGCCAGTCCGTCTGTCAAGCCTTGAGGGTTTGAAGGGCTAGAGGTCATAAGCCGTACATAGTGTCGTGTTGTGTATTGGGCCGCGATGGCGGGTGTGTCGTTAGCTACTACTGCCTCACGGAACGCTCTCGCGTCACTAACTTGAAACCCAAAGGCATCATCGGTAAGTGAGGTAATGGTATCCGGAATGAGGACTTCCTCAAACGAGTTGATCATAAATGCATACGATGGAATACTGCTCAGGCCGCTGCCGATTGCGAGCGACGACAGGTCGTTTGCAGCAAAAGATAATGACCCTATGCGCGTTACGCTATTTGGGATGGAGAGCGACGATAGTCGATTGCCAAAAAACGCTGTTTGGCCTATCGAGACCAATGTCGAAGGGAGACTGATACTGGTCAAGGAGTTGGCATAAAAGGCTGAGTTCCCGATGCTTGTGACCGCGCCCAACATGGCTACGCTCGTCAAGCCCGATCCAAAGAACATGTTGTCCTCGATCGTAAGGACGCCGCTACCTATTGTCGCTGTTGTCAAGCTTGGCATTTCAGAAAAAGCCTCCACGCCAAGTGAAGTCACAGAGTTTGGGATAGTAATGGAGCTGAGAAGGTTCTGGCCGAATGATGACGAGCCGATGCTCACGACACTGTTCGGAATAGTAACAGACACGAGGGACTTATTGGCGAAAGCCCCATTTCCTATGCTCGTTACTGGTTGTCCGCTGATCGTGCTCGGTATATCAACATCGCGTGGACACGCAGGATTCGCAATGATATTTGATTCATTGTCGTAAATAGTTTGTGATCGTGCCCGAAGAGAAGCCGAAGCAGCTATCTGGAGGTGTTGCGGCATGGGCTTTGGGCCCAGTTGCACCTCCGACACATGCCAGCATAATGCCTTCGATCATGAGTAGCGAGGCTGCCGCTATCCGTTTATTTTGTGACCAGAATGCTGACGTCATAAGGGCTTTCTCCATAGATGTTTATATTGGTTATTTGTAGGGCATATTACTACGATTTAGGCATGAGCGCAATGGGTGTCTGAGGCATTCTTGAGATGTCAGAGAGATTATCTGATATCGTCACAGAACAGCGCGCGCAAAGAAGAGAGCTGTACGATGCACGTTGGCCTCGCCTGTCAGCTCTCACGAGTAGCTCCCTAGAGGCTAGTTTGGCGCCCAGTGATTATTCCCAAGGGGATGAACTTTCCCCGCCAGCTCAAGCATTGTCAGGGTTTGGGTAAAAACTGTCGGTGACAATTTGCTGAGGCGTAGGAGCTCATGTCCGTCGTCTATTCCTTTGTAGAGGAGGTCGAGGATGCGTTGTTCATCAGGGGTGTCGCCCCTATGGATGTACGACGTGTTACTAAGGTTTGTAGCCCCAAGCGCGAAGAGGATATCTTCGACAGAAGTCACAGGCATCGCACCAGACTTGATGAGGTTATTGCAGCCTGCACTGGTTGGACTGGTTATATTACCGGGGACGACAAGTACGTCTCTCCCCTGCTCAAGCGCAAACCTGGCAGTGTGCAGCGTGCCGCTTTTCTCAGTTGCTTCAGTGATGAGCAGTGCATCTGACAATCCAGAGACGATTCGATTCCGGGCAATAAAGTTCTGTTTGTAGCTTGGTGTTCCGACCGGGTACTCCGAGATGATTGCGCCACCAGATAGCAACAGGCGTTTGGCAAGATTGGTATTTGCCGCTGGGTATATTTCATCAAGGCCATTTGGAAGAACGGCGATATGCATGCCGCCTCTTTCGATCGCCGCATTGTGTGCAACGGCGTCTACGCCAAGCGCAAGTCCGCTGATGATACATACGCCACGCTCGGCAAGCTCCGCCGCGAGTCGCTCTGTCACTGTGCGGCCATACGTTGAGATGCTTCTGCTGCCGACGATTGCTACACGAGGCCTGAGAAGCCACTTCGCAGGGTCTGCCCCAAGGTAGTACAGCTCTTTGGGCGGCGTGGCAATGGTGCTCAGTGGCTCAGGGTATAGGGCATCAGTTAATGTAATCTTCTTTACTTTCATACGAAATAATGAAAAAGCATTGACAATATGAAATGTTTTTGCTAAAATAGCAATTCATAAGTGTCCGTCACTTTTGTGTGACCACTTTCGTACCTTATATCCCCCATTCTAACTCCTTCGGCGCTTGTCGCAAAGAAGGAAATGTTAGATTGTTTTAGAACGTGCTATTGCTCTGCCTCGTGCAGGCTGGCAAAAGTTGTTACCCTCCACTTTTCTCTTGATGGCAGTCTTGCCGATTGAGCGTTCTAAAACATACTAACCCCTTTAACTAGGACCAGACAAGATCGTTGATCTTGTATGGACCCCAGAAAAGCAAATGAACCTGGACGGTTACTTGACCCTCGATGGTCGAGAAGACACGACACTTTAAAGTTCCATTGGTGTACGATGTTTCATTATCTGTGGGTGGGTTGAAGGGTGGAAGGAGATCACCCCGGTGGTCTCCAAGCTAGGCCTTACAAGCGGTGCCCACCCCCTCTTGTAGGGCCTTTTATGATAAAAGACGTTCGATATTGGCGGAGACAGTACCCATGAAGGTGATCGATCAAACAGTTGTACGCCTGGCTCGGTCCGAGCAGAGATTGCTCGGTGTACCCGGGGTGCGTTGGCTAGAGTTGCCAAATCTTGGGGATTACCAGCCCGTTTACGACACGCTTGCATGTCGCCGCGAGGAATTGCAGAGTTCGCCATGGGGACTCGTCGAGACCGGAAAAAAACTTTTGGAATTGGTGCAAGTAGACTATAGAATGCAAAAGTTTGAATCTATGCAGGATGCTCTACGGCAGGCAGGCCTAAAAAGCGAGCTTCGGATCTCGGGACGTCCCGGGGACGGGGGCTCATAAATATGGGGATCTATGCTTATGACGGGGTGCGACCCCTGGCAAGAAGCCAATGGTTGGATCTGCATGATGGGCACATCGTGTCTCACTCTCCCCTGTATAGCAAGGATGGCTCAGAAATGACTGGTGGTAGATACGGTGCATCGTGGGGGACAGAATTGCGATGAATTTTGCTGACGACCGACTCGATTTATCGCCGAAGGACGTAAGGAGGCTACATCTGGTGTGGCCAGACGTACCTCGAGTGGTGGCGGCAGACGAGGCACAAAGCGTTCATCGTATCGCCCGAGTGAAACTCGACGGATTCCGGGATTACCTGGTGAAGGCAGAGGAGCTTGGTTTACCCGTAGATCGACGGCATTGGCAGAGTTGGGTGATTCTCGGGACGTTCGTGACAAATCTTGCCGGTATTGCGCAGAATACGCTCCCGACTTCGGCAGACGAAACCACACATAATCCGTAGACGACACCGGCTTTGGTTTGGGCATTTGTACTAACCGAGGGCCACGGATGATATAATTGAACCAAAGATGTCAGAAACACCACCCGCTCCGCCCGAATTCGATAACGCCGAAAAGGTCATAGAGAGATTTGTCCGGGCAATAGACAGCCTAACTAAAGGCGGTCAGCAAACGGCATCAACGCTCTTTGGAGAAGATTGGGGGTATCTGTCGGCTCAACTCCAGGAATTTCCAGGATTTCTAGGCATTCACGGGGCAATGTTTCTTGAAGAAGTGAACATGCAGTTTATTGGTACAGCCGACGGCGATCTTGAGGCTCTCCCCTACCTCGTGCCCCAAAAGGATATCGCGGACGATGAATCGACAGATCATGACTTAGGCGCCGGGTCGGTAGACATTCAGTTTCACGTTGGAATAGTCGGGGATCGGATCCTTCTCATACAGACAGACGGAAGCCTGGATGAACTCGCGGTCAAGCAGGGCAAGAACCGTGAGCGATATCACGGCGCACTCCAAATACTTGCGCAGAGAATCCCTGGTTGTGCCATTGCGATCACAGACGAGAATGCCACAGGATTTGTCCCGGTTCACGGATGGGGTTTACGAAGCATTTGACTTACCGGTGGGCAGGACTTGCTTTATAAAGTCAAAGTTGTATAATATCATTTATGGAAAACCATCCTCTTGTTCCAATAGATTATAGTGATATAAAGTCCGGAGGTTGGCACAGGCCGCTTGAAATTGCAGGAGTGGTATTTGCGTTGGTAGTAGGAGCGGGTGGTGTTAAGTCAGTAGTCGATGAATCAACGTTAGGCTCCTCTCGGGCATTCGTTTATAACAAACTAGTCGATCCGAACCACTTGCGGATGGCTGGAGCTTGTGGGCCAGAGCTATTAGCTCAAGCCGGAGTAGAAAGAGCGAGATTAGACACGTACCCAAAGGCTTCGGCTGAATATGCGGCTGGATTAAAACTACATGATCGGTATCTCAAGGCAGCGACGGTTGCGAAAGCAAACGGGGTTGACAACTGCTTTGTTCCAGAGGGCATACGCATAAATAACAAGTTCGTTTCCTGGACTCCTGACGTTGAAGCGGCGAACCTGACCGTTGCAGACATATGTCCACCGCGCCACGGAGAAGAGCGCAAAATGATCATGAAAACACCAAACAATTACGATCCTGTCAATGAGGCAATCGCAAACGGCCGGATGCAAGTAGTCAAATATCTCGGCAAGGTTTGCTCAAACGACGCTCTTTAGCCGGCTGAATATGCAAAATCTGTGTGGTTACTTGGTGAGAGTGTAGAGTTTTGTGCTCTTATTGCCGATGGCGTCAGTCGCGATTACGCTGACGGTGTGGGTGCCCCTACTGATAGGGGGAGACTTTACGCTGGCGCTGGCCGATGAGCCGGGCAAAGGAACTCGGTACGATAGCAGGTTGATTCCATCAAAAACGATATCAATTTGCGTTACATTGCTCGGATCTGTCGCCGTTGCTGAGATTGTGACGTCTTTTCGGATACGAGTCGAATCTGTTGGGGATGTAATGGTTGTGTCTGGCCCTTTTGTGTCTTCTGCCGCGACAGGCATGTTTACGGTGACGCTGATCGGTGGGGAGGACGCACTGTTTCCGTAGAGGTCGTAGGCAACGGCACTCAGGGTGGTGTCGCCATTTGATATGCCTCGCGGCGTCCATCCGATGGTGTAGTATTTTCCGCCCCCATCGGCTTTGGTCGTAGTGGAACCAATAAATGTATTTCCGGCATAAAAGTCGACTTTTGCTATGCTGCTGCTGTCGGAGGCGCTTGCCTGAAGGGCGATTGCGCCAGATACGGTAGTGCCAGTAGCTGGTGCAGCAAATGCTACGGTTGGAGCTACGGTGTCGGCATTATGCAAGCTCAGACTAGCACGGTAAAGTTTTGAGTCTGTCGTGCCGACATAGATATAGTCACCATCCACACCGATCGAGTATGACTGACTCGGTGCCGCAGTCATGCTTTGCCACGTGAGGAGATCCTTTGAGCGGACAATACTCTTCTCGCCCATGCCATTGTAGGTTATGGCATACACGTAGCCGTCTAGCCCTATGGTGTGGTTCACGGAATTATTCATAACGGTTGTTGAGGTTTTGCCGTCGAACGCCTGGAGGGAGCCGTTGCTCTCTCCGCTTGTCATCAGTACTTTGCCATTAAATGGCTGAGCATTTGAACTAAGTGCAAAGCCGGCAGCCGATACCTTTGACCAGCGATTTCCGTCGAATACCCAGGAGTAACTGACGGTGCCGCTCATGGTCGAAGCTCCCGCCTCAAACTCGTAGCCCTGGACGTATAGTTTGCCGTTGAGAGGTGCCGCAAATGTAAACCGAAGGACATTATTTTTAGATGATGCTGGCAATGCGTCCAGCGAAAGACTCCAGCTGGTGCCTCCGTCACCAGAGTACCAGACTTGCCCATGGTCGACACCACTTATCGATTTTGACCCTATCATCCACAGGTCCGTACCATTCATTGTGACGATATCGTAGACATGAGTCATGCTTGCCGGTATATGACCGCTCCAAACGGTTTTGCCGTCAACGATTTGTCCCATCGTATAGTCATCGCCTCGACGCGGGTCTATCGAGGGTATGTATACCCTTCCATTTATCTGCCGAAAGCGATAAATTGCTTCGGTGTCAGCGCTATCGGCCCGGTATTGGCTCCGTAGTCTCCGAATCCGCCGTAAACTCTCCCATTGAAGCTTGTGACGCTTCGTATGACCTTCCCCGCTCCGGAGGTTTGTATCGATGCCTGGGGATGAAGACCGACCTCTTGGAATGTTGCTGCCTGTGTGAAAAATATGGCTTTAACACCAATGGCACCGAAGATAATGACCCATGCCCCAATGAGGAGGGGCTTTGGCAGAGAGATAAATTTCCCCCAAAGATTCGGAGATTTCTTGGACCGAGCTCTGCCGGAGATGGTTTTTTTGGTTTTGTTTGGCTGTGAGGATTTCGTCATCTCGTAATGGTTATACTTTTCAAGAAGATTGTCAATAGCGGAACGTCACCAGACGCCCGCTACTTCACCTAGAAGCTCTCTGATGGTCCTTGCTGGATGATGCGGTGATGACTATAAAAACCCACGGGTTTCAGCTACCATCGGCGAGCCGAAAACATACTCGCTTAGGATTGCCGAGACCTCACGAGTGAGGGCCGGCAAATGCTTTTGGTCGCTCGCGCTGAATTTTTGGAGGACGAAATCAGCGGCATCGATCTGTTCAGGAACCTTCGGTCCGATCCCGATTCGAACTCTCCCGTACGCATCACTCCCGAGATGTTTGGTGAGACTCTTAATACCATTGTGTCCGGCGCTGCTGCCGCCCCGGCGAAGTCGTATCTGACCGAATTCGATGTCTATCTCATCGTGGACCACGACCACCTGCTCAATGCTGAGCTTGTAAAAATGAAAGATCGCTTGCGCAGCCTCGCCACTCAGGTTCATAAATGTTTGGGGCTTGCACAAAATCACGCGGGTATCACCGAGAGTTTTCACCGCGGATAGACATTTTATATCTGATTTGTTCACCCAGGGAGTGATGTCATTCTTCCTAGCAAACTCATCAAGACAACCAAAGCCGATATTATGGCGCGTGCCGATGTATTCTGCTCCTGGGTTCCCAAGACCGATTATGAGCAGGCTTTTATTCATGCCGTATGTCGTGAAGCTGAGTCGACTACCGACCTCTGGTCGTTTAACAAAGAGGGCCACTATAGAACCCCCAGGTTGCTTGATTTGATACGAGAGGGCTGAAGAGTTGTCTGGGTGAGAGTGGGGCGAATGCTTGCTGGGCCGTGCATTGTCTAGGAATCCTTACGCTTTCTTGCCTTGTTTTTGATTATTTTGCGTTGGGTGGTGCTTCGTTCGGGTTTGGTCGGACTGTTGCCGTGGGCATGACGACCGCTTTTTTCTACGAACCATAACTGGACGGCGGATCCATCGAAGTTCCACTCTTGTCGTAATTCGCGTTCCATATACCGACGGTAACTCCAGTGGACGAATTTGGTGTGCGATCCAAAGATTTTGAACGCCGGTACGGGGTTGTCGGTTTCCTGCACCATATAGTTGAGCTTTGGAGCACGGTTTTTGAGGCCTGCTGGGGGGTGTGCTGCGGTGACGCGGCCGAGCCAGACATTGAGTTCTCGCGTTGGGATACGCGTCTGTCGATGCTCGACAATCTGGAGGGTGAGATCAAATATCTTTGTGACGTTTTGGCCCGTTACGCTACTAGTGAATACGAGAGGCGCCCAAGGTACAAAGATGAATTCATGTGCAATCTTGGGGGCGAGATCATCACGCGTATAGGCTGTTTTGCCCTCAACAGAGTCCCATTTGCTCACAATGATCATTAAGCCCTTACCGGCATCTTCGATCATGCCAGCGATCTTTTGGTCGAGCCCGGTGGCAAGCTCATTGACATCAGTCAGGAGCAAGCATACATCAGATTGCTCGATAGCCGCCAAAGTGCGGATGACGCTGAAATGTTCGATCCCCCTGCCGATCTTGCCGCTACGCCGAATGCCAGCGGTGTCCATAAGTTCGATTTCCCTGCCCTCATACTTAATGATCGTTCGGTTGATGTCCCTGGTAGTCCCTGCCCTATCGGCGACGATGGCTTGCTGTTTTTTTGCAAGAGCATTAAAGAGTGCGCTCTTGCCGACATTCGGACGGCCAAGTAGCGCGAGACGAATCCGGTTGGGATCTTCAGGTATGGTGGCGCGTGGCAGATGAGCGACTGTTGCGTTGAGGAGTTCATCGACACCCCTGTTTTGGGTCGTACTTGTTGGAAACACCGGTTTGATCCCGAGCCGATCAAACCCCTCGAGATCCTTGCCTCGCGCCCGATCAACCTTGTTGATAACTAAAAAGACCGGCTTACGTGTTTTGAGGGCGATACGGGCAACACGTCGGTCCTCCTCGGTAACTGCGATGTTACCTTCGACGACGACCCAGATCATGTCGGCGCTATCGGCGGCTTGAGCTATCTGTTCCTGTATAGTAAATTCAAAATCATCTTCGGCCGACTTCATGCCTGCAGTATCAACCAGCCAGAAATCATGTGCGCCGGTTGTGTCCTCGAGCTTGACTGACTCGAGGTCTTGCAGATCGTCTGGTCCGGTTGATTTGGGGGATTTTAGGGCGTCGGTAGCTGGGTCCTGTAGGCGGCGACGCGTACTGGTCGATTTAGGTTTTGTATCAGTTGCAATCCAGCTTGCCTTGGCAATAACGCTGTCGCGAGTCGTCCCGGCTTCGGCCGCCACAATGGCTTCGCGTCGATTGAGGACGGCATTGAAAAGGCTGCTTTTGCCAACATTTGCCCGCCCCACTATGGCGACGATCGGTACCTTGGTGCTCATTTGCTCTCTAGTATACCAGTACTGTTATATCATTGACAAACATTATAAACATGACAATAAAACCAAAATAAGCAGTCCTCTGCCCGGTGGTCCCGTCCGCAGCAGTCTCTTTGATACGCCGTTTCGGGCCACGGCTGAAGCCAAAGCGCCGGGCGACCACACGTGTGCTATATCCAACACACACCATCTTGACTGCGTCAGCGCGTACTTTCGGTAGATTGGGGTTCGATTGAGCTCATGTCCATAGCTTGCTCCTTTGTTTAGGTGATTCCAAGCTATTGAACCATTACGGCACTATTGACATTTTGCTATCAATGTTTTAATTTAAGGGTCAGCATCGTTGGTTCATGCCATCGAGAAGTTTGTCGGTGAAGAAAAGGAGTTAAATACCATGTCAATTAGACAGTGCCGGCCAGAAGGTGGGAGTTCGGCAAGCCGAAAGGGAAAATTAGTGTACGGAGCTATCGTCTTTTCCGCGGGATTAGGCGCTTGCTCGCCCGGACTAAGTGCTGGTGACTATGGTGACTCAGACCAGTTGCGTAAGGCGCACGCATGCTCTGCAAACATTGATGGCGAAGCGATGGTGCTTGCGGCGAAGGCTGCGTTTTCTGAGCACCCAGAGAAGACCGAGCAATACAGAGTTACGATAGCGCGACTTGTGGTCGCGCAGAGAGTGGCCATAAAGGAAAACATCCCGTGTTGGCCGGAAGATGGTGGCGAGACTCCCGAGTATCGTTTTACGCCAAACTATCATGTCAAGCCAGAACTAGTCAAGGATAAAGACTGTACCAATATTGTTAGAGCGAGACTGGCCGGCAAAAAACAATCGGCAGAATTACTGAACTCTGGAAACAAGGATCGTAATATGGCTGACACGCTCGCAGTGGTGGTGCTTGAACTCGACCTACAAAACTGCGGCCTTGATCCCGGATAGTTGCCTGGTGCAGAAAACGAACCGGAGTCAAGCTGGCTCACCCATGATGAATTCCGGTCAAATAGTCACTTGCTCGGTATCACCAGGGCCTGATAGTGGCGGGCTGTTGGCTATTGGTTCCTAGGGCAAGGCCACGCCCTCGCGAGATGCGAGATAGCGGACTTCTTTATGGAGCTCGAGGAGTTTCTGGTCGTTGGAAAGCTTGCTATAGGCACGGCTATCGAAGGATGAAACGGGCTTGGC
>JAGOTO010000084.1 GCA_018061705.1 Candidatus Saccharimonadota bacterium
GTCTACAGCCGAGAGCTGAGTGGATTCTCGATATTACGCAAACGTCCGAAGAAATCTGGCAGAGCTTTCACAAGCATGCACGCTACAATGTCAGGCTTGCAGAGAGAGTGCACGCCATCACCACAGTATACAAACCTTCGGACGCCCCTCTCGATGATTTCTACGCTTTGATGCAGACAACGAGTAGCCGTGATGGCTTTGGGATATTCGATAAGTCATATTATGACTCCTACCTGAAATCCTTGGATGCCAATGATGGCTTTCTCGTTGTCACGACAATCGATGACCAACCAGCTGCCGTTGGCCTGTTTGCAGTGTACGACCAGCAAGCTCATTACGTATTTGCGGGATCAAGCAACCAATTCCGAAAGATCGCCCCCGCCTATGCCGTTATCTGGTCGGCAATCCAGGAGGCTCAAGATCGCGGTTGCACACAAATAAATTTTGGCGGGATTTCTGATACAGTTAAGGGCTTAGACTTACACGGTGTTACAAGCTTCAAAAAACGATTTGGAGGCTATAGGGTAGACCATGATAATCCCGTTGACTTTGTCTACATGCCCCTAAAATATTCACTGTTTCGTCTTTACAAAACCGTACGTTAAACACGAAACACGCTCCCAGTCAGGTTCAGTTTTGATACCTCATCTGAGCTCACGCCATTGTGTCTGCGCTATTGAACCACTAAGACCTGACGGCCGCCACCATTCATGCTCGCTTGGAGTGCGTCGGATGATACGTAAACACTCCCCCTCAAAGGGTCATACACATAAAATCCTACAGGGTCGCTGGCTGAGCCCTCGACGCCATACGCAAGCCTAACATG
Source organism: Candidatus Saccharimonadota bacterium (assembly GCA_018061705.1). The sequence goes on from JAGOTO010000084.1 coordinate 827, forward strand.
CTGGTTTTTTGCCGCATAAACAACTCCACTTGTAGTCGTATTCCAGCTATCATTAACTGCACTCATTCCCATCACTCCCCAAACCACAACTGGCCTTCCCGCATGAATTGCAGACGCTACCGTTGAAACTGATGGGCCATAGATTACATCGGCTCCACGACCAAATGAGCGCGCGGCAGAAGCAACCGGGCCAGCGTATACCCCCCACCCAGTGACATTCAGCTTGCCATTGACATCACCGACAAATTCGACATTCGGGTCCTGCCAAGTATTGGTCGCCGTATCCCTCGGCTGCGGCGCATAGCCGATACGGCTCAGTATTTCATCATCATTGGTGGCAACACCGTAGTATGCCAACGCCATGCGTAACGACGCCGCTTCGCAACTCAGGCTATATGCTTGGCGAAAATATGGGACATTGAGCTTCTTGATTTCGTAAGCACTCGTAAACCGATTGGAGTAGGCTACGCCTGGGAGCCCAAACACCGGTACGATTCCCGGCCCAATCGAATACGTATAGGTCGTTTGATATGAATAACCGACCGGCGTGAAGGTAAGTGTGTTGCCGCTCCAGGTCATCGTGCCCTGCACAGCAGGATTCACACTGAACGCCGCTTGTGCACTTGCACGGTCGACAGGCTGGTCAAAAGTCAGTTTGATCGGGGCATTAAGAGCCGCTCTTGTGCCCGTTGGCTGAGCAGCGACAACCGTTACTTGACCGGGCGTACTCACCTGGAATGTTTTGTTGGCCGTGGTAAATCCACCAGCACGACTCTTGGTATCTTTGCCGACAGTGTATGTATATGTTTTCCCCGGCTTGACATCACCCACCTTGAAACGATACGTTGTCCCGCTCGTCCATGCACCCGTCCCCGGCATGGCGAATGAGATCGCATCTTGAGACTGCTCCATCGCAGCATCAAACTCAATAGTTATTGTGTCTCCTGGATGAATGCGTTGTGATGTATCTGATCGAGGCTGTGGTTCCGACACGGTCGTAAAACGAAATGTCGCAAAATGCTGCTTTGCTATCGGTTGGTTTCTATCAATTACCTCTGCAGTGTAGGTCTTGCCCTGTTCAAGCTGTTTCGCAAGCGTCCAGCGGAAGACTAGATCGTCACTGCTGACGGGGGTCCGAGCGAGGACGGGTATATCACCCTTCAACTCCAGCTGGCGCAGCTTACGGTTTGGCGCACTAAGCTGCAGCGTAAATGCCGAGTTAACCTGTACGCCAGTCGCATCGTTCCCCGGCATTAATCCGTCCAAGCCGGGCGCTCGCTGGACGGTAACGGACACGGTTTGGGAAGCGGGCGTTTCGCTCGCGATGTCTAGGACTGGCTTCACCTCGCTCAATTGAGCATGCAAAGTCGCACCTGGCGGTAAAACACCTTTCGGAGTAAACACAAGTGCGGTTACCCCGCCCCACCCTTTTTGCTTATGCCACGTCCCCGCGATCTTCTCAACCCAACTATAGGTGATACTGTCTCTAACGGGACGTGCAAACGATATAATGATTGGCTTATCATGTCGATGATTGGTCAGTCCGGCAGCCGTTACCGGCCGATGTGATAAAATCCCCGTAGTAAGCATGCCGACAAGCACCAAGAAACCTACGAAAATCATCACACCACGACGAAGCCCGAAGTGCATGGGTCGACCTGGCACGCGAGTTGACCGGATAAGTCTATGCAAATTTCGTAGGCGCGCAAGGGCCTGTATCCGTATCGGTGCCGACCGCATAGCATTGCTCGCTCGATGTACGTTGACGACCGTTTCCTCTTCGTCATCGCATCGTACAGTGATCGCCACAGCGTGCGCTCCAATACCAATAGCTCTTTGATCAGGCTGAGTGGTGTCCTTGTTTGCTTTCGTTCGCTTGCCGCTCATGAAGGCTTACTGCTCCTAGCCGAATGCTCTTAGTTGAAATAGATATAGGTGAGACCTGCGGCCATGCTAGCACTTATGCGCATTTCACTGTATCGGCCATTGAAATCGTAATTGTACTGGCTGATCCATATTGATCCATCGGAGTT
>JAGOTO010000085.1 GCA_018061705.1 Candidatus Saccharimonadota bacterium
CCGCTCTACCCTGTTCATCACGTCGAAGCGCATGTCTATGCGAATTTCATTGTTCAATCAGGAGGGGCTCACCCCTCCACTTTGCTTCGAAATGAATTCGAAGCGGCAGTTCCTCCCCCTAAAGCTCACCTATCGGCTCGTGCTGACATGAATGCGAGAGAGTCGCTCGACACCTCATCGGACAAAACATCTGCAGCCAGAGATTCATCCGGCAACGCCGACGATGAATCCCGAAGCGAAGCCGTTTTGAAGGATGACGGTGACGAAAAGACGAACAGGCTAAATCTCCCCTCTTCCCAGCCTGATTTCCCAATGCTTGCGCTCATCGTATCGGGTGGTCACAGTCAACTCGTCTTATTTAAAAATCACGGTGACTATCATTTGCTTGGGCAAACTCAAGACGACGCTGTTGGCGAAGCCTTCGATAAAGTGGCCAAGCTGCTCGGACTTCCCTATCCAGGCGGACCATCTATTGCCGAGGCCGCAGATTACGGCGATCCTCAAAGCTATCAACTCCCCATTGCTAAGCTCAGCGATCCATACAACTTTAGCTTCTCAGGCCTTAAAACAGCCGTTTTGAGGGCTGTTCAGCGTGAAGTGGGTGTCGAGACTACTTTTCCCTCACATGAGCTTAAAACACGCCTCACGGACGTTCAGAGGCATAACTTTGCCGCAAGCTTTCAGCACACCGCAATAAGGACGTTGGTAGCTACGACGCTTCGCGCTGTTAATGCGCACCAGCCAGCATCGGTCGTAATAGCCGGTGGTGTTGCTGCGAATCAAGAATTGCGACGTCAATTAGCCGATCAACTACCCTTCCCGATTGAGTACGCCCCGATAAGCCTCTGCACTGATAACGGCGCCATGATAGCTTGCCTTGGCTACTACATGGCGCAGACCCTCTCGCCAACCGATCCGACAGCATTCACAGTGATGCCGAGTCTGCCGATGAGTAAAACCGCCTGGCACGTCACCTAGCCGCCCCTTATGCTATACTAGTACTCGAGTAAAAAGGAATATTTTCACGTGAAAAGTTTTTAATATGAAACTAGCTAAAACCTACACACCAGATCAATTTGAGCCAAACATCTACGCCATGTGGGAAGCCTCTGGTGCATTTTTGCCGCGCGGAGAAGGCGAGCCATATAGCATCGTTATGCCGCCGCCCAACGCAAATGGCAACCTACATATTGGTCATGCTTTAGACATGAGCCTCAAAGACATTCTTGTCCGTTACCACCGCATGAAAGGGAAGGACGCAATTTATATTCCAGGCGCAGACCATGCTGGGTTCGAAACATGGGTTGTCTACGAAAAAGAGCTTCAGCGCCAAGGTAAGAGTCGCTTTGATTTTTCACGTGAGCAGCTTTACAGCCAAATCTGGAACTTTGTTGATGCCCGCCGCGGCGATATGGAGCTGCAGCTACGAGCCTTGGGTGTCAGTGCCGACTGGAAAAGTTCGGTATTTACGCTCGATGAAAAAGTCATCTCGACTGTTTACGAAACGTTTAAGAAACTTTGGGATGACAACCTGGTATACAGAGGTGAACGAATTGTAAATTACTGTACAGTTCATCAAACTGGTTTTGCTGATATTGAAGTCGATCACAAAAATGAGAAGGGAACTCTCTGGAAAATTGCGTATCCTTCGCTCGATAAGATTACTGAAATTGTAGTTGCCACGACACGCCCTGAAACCTTGCTTGGCGATGTCGCAATTGCGGTTCATCCGACAGACGAGCGCTACAAGCATCTCATCGGAACAAATGTCTTATTGCCGATTCTCGAAAAGGAAATACCAGTTATCGGTGATGAGTACGTCGATCCGACGTTTGGAACAGGGGCAGTTAAGATAACCCCTGCGCACGATCCTAATGACTTTGAAGTTGCCGAGCGGCACGACCTACCGAAACCACGGGTTATAGACTACAACGGTACTATGATAAATGTCCCTCAACAGTTCGATGGCATTCCTGCGCTCGATGCACGCAAGCGTGTACTTGCTGCTCTGCAAGCTGCAGAGCTACTGCGCGGTGAAGAGCCGACAGAACGCGCCGTGGGCCACTGTTACAAGTGCGGCAGCATTATTGAACCAATGCTAAAAGAGCAGTGGTTTCTCAAGATGCAACCCCTCGCACAACGTGCCAAGCAAATCTTACAAGACGACGGTATTACATTTTATCCTGCTTCACGAAAGCGCGTACTACTACAGTACCTCGACGGACTAAAAGACTGGAACCTCTCGCGTCAAATTCCTTGGGGTATCCCGATTCCTGCGTTTCAAAACACCACCGATCCAAACGATTGGATATTCGATACACACGTTGACGAGGTAACTATCTCTGTAAATGGTGTGGTGTATCGCCGCGAAGAAGATACGTTTGATACGTGGTTCTCTAGTGGCCAGTGGCCATACGTGGTAACCGATGCGCTGAGTGGGGGAGAGCTAAGTCGCTTTTACCCAACTTCTGTAATGGAGACCGGAACAGACCTTCTTGATCGCTGGGTCGCTCGTATGATAATGCTCGGCATATATCGGACTGACTCGGTGCCATTTAAAGACGTCTACCTCCACGGTATGGTCAACGATGAGCACAACCAAAAAATGAGCAAATCAAAGGGAAATGTCATTAACCCAATGGAAAAAATTGCTCAATATGGATCTGATGCGTTACGGCTCGGTATTATCGCCAATCGTTCGGCTGCACAAAATCAGGCATTTTCTGAAGGATCGCTCATCGCTGGACGAAATTTCTGCAACAAACTCTGGAACGTTGCTCGTTTTATAGAAGATAAGTTAGGCAACAACTACCAGCCAAAAGCGCCTGTTCCGCATAGTTTAACCG
>JAGOTO010000008.1 GCA_018061705.1 Candidatus Saccharimonadota bacterium
CCCATCACTCATGGTTGTTATCTTCCTTATACTTCATGTATTGTATTTAAACTATTTTATACACACATTGGCTTTCTGTCAATTTGTATTTTTGATATACTTCTCTTCTACTTTTTTGTGCATTTCGCGAATTTGTATTGACATATACTGTATGTTTTGTTATTCTTCAAATATATTTTATATGTAATTTTGTTTGTCGATCCATAGAGAATACCTTAGAGCAGGAGCCAACGTTATGCAGCTACAATCAAATAACCCGAGCCCCGAGCGACTGAGCCCCCATGGTCCACAAAATGACGGAATACACGGGGGGCCAGCCTACGTCGGCTTCCCACTCACAGGCACACCGGACCGAAGGCCAAAAGAATCTGAGCTTCTGTCGGTATTTTTTCCTGGGCAATCCAAGATTGCGAAAATTGCGGCGGTGTTAGCCTGTGGCGTAGCCCTGTCAGAAGGCCTGCCAGTCCTCGGTTCCATCGCGGGGGGACTTTATGGTGGCGTATCTATCGAGAGAGAGTATGATACGCGGGCGACTAGAGTCGAGCGACTCAGCCTGGAACCAGTGAATTTTAGGGGGCTCGCAGCCGGAATATACAGCCTGAGCGGTAGGGGCGATGTGAGTATGACGCTTAAGCTATTTGGCACAAACGAGACTATACCAGGCACAACCACCCAAGTGGAGGGGAGCATGAAAGTAGGGATGCTCTTGGGCCACAGCAACCCTGAGAAGTCTGCAAGTGTCATCAATAGTGAAGTCTGCACACAAGCCATTGTCGGACAGCCTTATCCTCCGGAAAGCATATGCAGTCTGCCGGCCAGTAAACGAGATCGTATTGTCGTGAAGATTCCGCTCCAAGACATCAAGACCGTCGTCGAAACAATCCCGGGATCTGATACGACTAAGGTTACCGAGAGGGGCAGTCTGACGGCGAACGGACAAGCCGCCCTCACGGCTCTATCCACAATAGTTAGAACAGCCTGCATAGCAAATAACCCCGCCATGGCATTGTCTGGAAAGTGCAACGAAATATTAACTCAATATCAAACCGCGTTTTCCGAAACTGATGCGACGGCCATCAACTCGCTACGAAACAGCCTCCTGCGTGATCTCTACCAGACTGCAACAAAGGAAGAGTGGGGTGACTTTAAGCTAGCAATTCTCGATGCATACAAGGAAGAGCTCCTGAGAGTGAGCAAGGGTAACTACGAAGAGTTGTCTCGTTTGGATGTTGTGTTTGTCAATAAAGCAGGCATACCAACCAATGAGCCACCCGATTTTAGCAGCTCCCTGTTCGACGAATTGCTGGACCCAGAAACGTTAGCAAAGAAAAATGAGGTTCTAAATATTGATACTGAAACTGCAGAAGTCGAACGGATATCCAAGCCCTATGAGAGCAAAGACTTCACTCCTGAGACAGCGGCGAAAAGTCCCGATGACGGTGTGAACAGCAAAAGCAATGATGAGGATAGCCGATCATGAAGCCAGATGAACGGTATCAACCTCCCGTAGCTTCGTCATTTGGCTGGGGCGGCCTACCAGACGTAACGATGACGCCGAATGCAGATCCCGTAGCGAGCAATCGGGATGGCTCCAGCTACGGCACCGGCACCCCTCTGGAAGTCAATGACAAAGGTCCAGGGCAGCAAGGCGCTTTAGACCATGCACCAGTCTCTGGCACGGTGGTTTACAATATCGGTACTGCAAATTTCTATGGCAATCCTGGTGGCGCTCCAGCCCCCTCTTCTGCTCCGGCTCCGGCTGAGCTAAAAAAGATACGAGATGCCGTGTTGGCTCTAGGGGGCGTTATTTTGGATACTAATCAAACGGCGCTGCCTAGACAGCACGAACTCACCAGCGGTATTAATACCGTTAAAGGAAAGTTACTTGGCGAAAATGATCCAACTCGTGATTCGACTCACCGCCGCACCGGCAGACCTAACTGGAGTAAACTCGGAAAGTCTATAGCGGGCTTGTTTCTGGTTGGATGTTCCATAACTGGCTTACACGGCTACCAAGACAATTTTCAAGAGAGTGCCGGCGATTCGAAGGTGAGTGCTTATGCGGGGACCCTTTCTCTGCTCGGGTCTATTGGCGGCTTAGTGGGTATTGGGGACTAGCATGGGCCACAAAGAAGCTCCTAGCGATACCACCGATGCTCTTGCTGTTTTGACAGATCGCCTTAATAGCTTAATCCCAAGTACCGAGTCGACCCAACCGGAGTCTTCAGTGGGTAATGGCGAAAGAATGACTGGGAGTGCTGACCAGAAACGGACGCATCGTTTCAGTCGTTTAGCCGTCGGAGCATCCGGAATATGTCTAGGACTGACGGCAGTGTTGGTAGCGGACAGATATGATCCCGACTGGTATAGTATATTCAATACTGCTCAGAGCACCGTTAAAGATAAGTTCCAGCCAGCAGCAGCTCCTACGGCCAGTCCGCAGCTCAACTGTTCGGATGTCATAGCAAGCGTCAGAGTCGGTTCAACAGTCGGGCTCCAAGGAAACTACCGCTGGGTCACAGATCCAGCCGAGTGGAGCAAGGTTGCTCAAGATTCAACCTATGTACCAAAACATACTGTTAACACGTTCGACCCGAAGGCGCAACCGCCCTATTCAGATCCGAGCGCACAGACAATTCAGCTTCCGCCGCTCCCTTCGCTGTCGGATTTATCTTCGGGCAAGGTAGATGCTTATACTATGCCGTCAGGAGAGGTCCCTCGGAATCGCAGCGGGTTTTTGAGCGGCACATTGCATATCATGGCCTGTCCTAACACCCCCGAGTCATACATTCAGACAAACTCAGACGGCTCCGTAAGTCTTGACCCGAGTAAAATACAACTCACCGTGAAACTACCGGGCGTCTCGTCGACCACCCCTGGAGACGAAGGGAGCAAATTCACCACATGGTACGACAGCCAGTTTCTGCGTCCGGTACCGGACACCAACGAAAAAATGATCACTGACAGAGATCTAGAAAGAATTAACACTGTGCTTGTGCCAGAGGCAGGACAGTCCAACAAAGGTATCACCAACGAAATTATTGGAGCAGTGCTTAACGAGCTCGATACCGAGCCCTGCCGTACTGGTTTAACCAGTGCAGTAAAGGATGGCGTAACATCATGGCTGGAGGATCTTTCCGGGGGTAAACGGGATGTTACATTCAAACCGGGTTCGTTTATCATGCCTGGGGAGGCTTGGAAAAATGGGCATTCGGACGAGGACTACGAGCCAGACATTAGACCTATATCGACGCAGATACTGTGCACTAACCCAAGTGAATGGAAGGACTAGGGCATGTCGCCACACAAAGGACCAACCAATGGCGAGTTCGGACTGCATATCGGTACAGGTGTAGCCAGAGAAAACCTGGCGTGGCCCACGCTCGATCAAGAACCACTGGGGCCCGAACGTCCGGGCTCGACAAGTCTGCCCTTGTCAAGCACGCAACGGGAGGAACTATTAACGCACAATTTCGTCCCTCATGACGCCTCCACAGAGGTAGAGGAAGGCGTTTTCCTCATCACAAGAGTGAAGGGGATGCTCAGATCTACAGATAAACTGCTGGAAGTTATTAGGGGGGCACTGGCGGCACACAGAGAGACCTTGACTGACAGAGCCTCATTCGTCGAAAATTTTTTTGGTAGCAGGATCCAGGCTATAGGTGGCGAGAATGACCCTCAAAACACTCTACATTACCTACAAACCCTCAGCACCAATCCATCCCTAAACCAGCCGGCTCCAAAGCCTGAAATAACCATCCAGACTGTCATGACAGGCATCGCTATACTTGGAAGCTGCTACAGAGATCGGGCAGATATTCTCACAAGCTCTCTCGCTGAAAAAAGGGCTCAAATATCGACAGACTTGGCAGCGCTCGACCAAAAGATTGTTGCGCGCGATTGTCTTATGATCGACCGAGCATACGCAAGGACACATCGGCGCGAACTAATAGAAGAACTAGTCAAAAATAAGGCGCAGAGCGGTCCTAAAGAAGATACCGATTATCATCTGGGGGCACTAGCCGAACCACGAGTCTATGAAACTCAAGAGCCCGAAGCGTCCACAGCGCAAACGGCTGACCTAGAACAAAGTCGTCTGTTAGCAAGCCATGACCAGGGAGATTCCATCGGTTTAGCTAATCTGACTAATCCGATCGATAATGCCCTCATAAACATACAGAACATAGATGCTGCAATAGCCAGGCTGCAAGTCGAGATGAATGTACTCCAGGGAAGAATCGATGAAGAGACATCGACGATTCCTGGTCTGGAAATTGAACTGCAAACACTCGAAAAGATGCAGAAGTATGATCAGAACCTGAGGCTTGAGTTACTGCGTACACTCATAGATAAGCTTTTAAGTGATCAGAAACTTATCCGGAATTTCGAAGGCACGCAAGAAGTTGATAGCGCCGGGTCGGCGTTGCAACCATATGCCGATATGGAGGAAATTACTCGTGTGCTCGAGGGGTTGTTCAGCGAGATCGTCGGAGAGCTTCGCACCGGAAAGTTCCCAATCGACCTATCGTCAGCAGAAAAAAACACGGACACGGCTGGCCACGATATGATTGTCCCCAAAAGAATACATCAGACAACCTCACCAATCAATAATGAGCTCAATTACGACATCGAGACACTTTGCTGTGGACAAGATTCCTTTCAGGCGCTGTACCTAAAGAACAAATCTGCAATCGAGACTTCAGGCTTGCGCGATGAAGCACGCATGGGGACCGATATATTAAACATTGTGTTACTACAAAAGGCAGGTATTAAGCTCATAACCGAACTAAGGCGCATTGTGACAGATATCGATGCATTAGACCAGTTAGCAGATAGTATGGCTAGGCGTCATGGCGAGCTAGAGACTCGACTTGACGCTGCGAGTGGGTCGATAGCTAACCATATTAAGAAACAGGTCTACTACGACAATGGGATAGTTGCTATCCACCAAAAGCTGCAAGTGGCTCGCGCCCAATTAGAAAAAGCCCGCATCGATGCCCAAAACTCGTCAGCACGTCTGCGGAGCACAATCGCTTTGCTTGCCGAACAGCCCCAAGATGGAGATACCCTCAATGCGATACTGCAGGGACTAGAACCCGCTGGAGGTATGGCGGAGAATATTTCAACACCTGAGTCAGACTATTTGGAAGAAATGATGGGTGTGGTGAGGGCAGAAGAAGAGGCGCTCAAAACTGTCATACAAAGGTCTTCTCAGACCGACCAAGCGAAGATTCAGGCACGAGAAAGTCTGAAGCGTACAGAAGCCGCTTTATCCAAACTTAAAGAAACTTTCGAATCAAATACCATAGACCGTAATACACGAATAGCTGAGCTTGGGTTGGCTGCCTTAAACCTCCAGACTCTTTTGTCCGAACTGAGCAATGTAATGGAGGAGTACCCAGAGACAAGCCCCGATGAGGTACCAGTGCAAACGCGGCCTAATGATCAGCCCTTAACCTCATCGTTACCAGTCGGCGATTCTTCACCAAAAGACTCAACATCCCAAGCAAACGAAGATACTCCGACTGGTTTAGCACTCGCTTTGGGAGAGGCTCTGGCGCAACAGACTTTGAGTCCTCTTCACATCTTTACCCGAGCAACCCGGACTAAAGCAGCTAAGGGTAGAGCCTGATGGCTACTCTCTGCCCTGAAGTATCACCACCTAGTCTGGATCAGCCGACCGAGCGTCTTGTAGGCTCTTTGGAGTTACGAAATCCTGCAGAGATATTCATGATTAATCCAGCAGAGACTCCAGTCAGCACATGGTGGCATAAAGGAGTGCTTGAAGAGAGGCTCGGTACTTACCACACTCTGACCGCCCAAGGCCAAGAACCCGAAACCGCGCTCCAAGAGACTAACTGTGCTTTTGCTCGAGGTGTAGTACGCTCATTACTCAGTCATTGGGAGACTAGCCAGGAACCGACAACGTATTTTGAGCTCGCCAAGCTTGTACCTCTGCCGGACGACCTAGTACCAGTAGCGCTGTCGGAAGCTCGAGACTTGCTTTGCAACCGGATACTGCACCAAGATGATGCACAAGCAGCAGCACAATTATTCGCAGCACTCTGTTGTCATGCCCTAGACAACGCCGGTACCCCTCAGGAACGCAGTATCCCTGACGGCCCTGTGTTTAAACTAAAAATTGATCTATTGTCGGAAGCTCCATTGACAGATGACGAGAGAGATCGGGCATTTGGTATCGCCTTCGGTGTGAAGCCAGTGCAAGAACCACCACACGACCCTAGGCAAAGCGGGGCAGTACTACCAACTGCCGCCTTGTTAGCGGTAGCTCTGACAGCAAACCCAGCTGCTGCGACTGATTTGCCCCCGCAAACCACCAAAAACATAGCGTTAGCACCAGCGAAGGGCCTGGTAGTCCCTACCAATCAGGCACCGGCCGCCGGTAGCGCGAACATCCCCCGCCCAACGGTGGAACTTTCTCCTTATGTTGAGGTTATCGATCAGGCACCGCAAGCGCCGCACAAGTTGCTGGACGGGACCCAGATTAACCCATCTCCTGGGATAGTCCAAGCAGTAACGTCAGCGGATATTGTGCCCCCAGGCCAAGACCCTCTAGAGGTTTCGGGGGGGACGACAGTCAAGACTATAGAGGTAGACAATAGTAATGCAGATCGAGTGCCGCTGTCCGCGAGTAACTACAACTTGGCCACAGTGGTTGAAAACGTCGTGAGCTCACTAAACAATTCTTTAACATTACAACAACCTAGCCCCCCAAGGGCAGATGCTGCCACACGGCTAGCTACAATTCTCAAGGAAGCAGTGCAGAATCCAAACTCTTTGTCGGAAGAGATTAGTCTAACTGAGTTGCTATTCTCAGGTTCCAAAGGGCTTGACGCAAGACTAGTGTACGAAGAGATGGATAAAATTATTCGTGAATTTGGCACGAGAGACTACTTTTTCGTGTCGCACGATGGCACGAATGGCAAGCAGTATTATTGGCAAGGGATGACGGCCCGACAAAGTAGCCTACTCGCTAGTCTACTTGCTGTTGCTCGGCTTAGCACATTTGATCAGGAGACTATCCAGAAGCGGTTGGCTGCATTACCGGTTGAGAAGCCTACCAAGTCACCGAAGACTGACCGGCAAAACACTAATCAGCCCGGCTCAACGACGAAACCGGCCGGTGAAAAAAGCAGCGAAGATCATCTCACAGAGGCAATTCTAAAAACATACTATAACTCCCCATATCTCGAGAATATCAAGACATATATACCTCTTTACATAAAATATGGGAAAGAGTTTGATATCCCACCTGAGCTACTTGCCGCTCAAGAGTTTATCGAGTCATCGTTTAACCATGAAGTAGTAAATGGCATCGAAGCAGCTGGCCTCGGCCAATTTATGCCAGGCACAATCGAGTATATGAAAGGCAAGGCCTCCGGTGTCCCTGAAAACTTTGACATCTTCAATCCCGAGCATGCCATATGGGCACACGCCTGGCTTTTCGATGACTACCGGAAAATCCTCATAAATGCTGAAGTAAGTAATGATCCTGAAACACTGATCGAGTTAACACTCGCCGCATACTACAGTGGGCCGGGCACCGTCATCAAAGCTAGGGGCATGCCAGCGAACGGCAAAGATGGTATTCGTGATTATGTTGGTAAAATCATGAACCAAGTAGCCAAAATTCACCACGGTATTGATTTGCAGGGCCAAATCGCCTCACGCAATGAAACGCGGGGTCCCACGGATGAATTACAAGCAAGAGAATTCCCGACACGGGCCAAGGTTACAGCATCTGAAACCGCAGCTAAAACAGAGTGCGAGAGGCTAGGGATTGACTACCTGGGGACTGCTGTTGGGCATAAAGACGGCAAAGAAATGACGGTATATCTCTGTAGAATACCGAATAAATACTCTTACGGGAAGCCCCGTGAGGTCAGCGTAGTTATTGCAGCCAGGGTGCTGGCTCTTTTAGAGGAGATGCATAAAGCCGGCTTCAATGTTTCGCTGAACAGTGACTTTAGGACAAACGAAGAACAAATTGAGGCCCGGCGTGTGAACCAATGTGGCGCCCCAGAGAATCCAGCAGAATCATGCTTAGTCGATCCTGTGGCTCGTCCAGACTATTCAATACACGAAAGCGGTGAAGCGATAGACGTCGGCGTGGAGGGCGTACTCATACGAGAACGAGGCACGCCGATTCAAAAATTACTCATTAAACTCGCTCATCTTTTTGGCCTAGAGGATATCCCTTCTGAAGCTTGGCATATTCAACTGCCAAGAGGTGACGGCTAGGCGAGCCCTACAAGGCCAAGACAAGTAATTGTCCAGACGCCATGAAGCCAACCTTACGGGGTATCGAGCGAAGCTAAAACCTCAACAAACATCAAGTTTAGCAAGTCAAAACGAGAGTGACCCAACGAAGAGTTCGTAGGACATGGTGATCACGATTGTGATCAGGACCTACATACCATAGTTGGGCTTATTAACCATAGATCCGAATGCACTAGCCCTCACAGGAGTCATCATCAAGGCTAATCCGTCCTTAAAATGGCAAGCCAGAGCAGCCTATTGTCATCGATTGCACTGTTGGCTATCTCGGTCGCTCTGGCGATTAACTCTGCCTTTCAGAAAAAAGTTAATAGCCAGTCCCGAGAGAACAGCACTAATACCTGCTGTATTCGAGACAAATGTGGCGACTTCAGCACCAGCGTGCAGATAATTAATTTCGTCTGGAGCAGATCCAAACACAGAATCTGCCATCCCTAGTGAGTAAGAAGCCGCTGCCCCACCCACGCATGTTGCGACCGCTGCTTTCACGGACCAGTAAAGGTCGTCTCTCCAATGCGGCCTTACGGCAGGCACGTTAATTACTTCTGGCATTCCACCTGTTAGTCGGGTGTAGCCCGTATATGTTCTTTCATTCATAAAACTATAATACTACTTTACTATATATATATCAAGTATTTCATAATAAATCACCGCCTTTGCAACACAAAAACAGGCTTCTCTGATCTGTAGTTACCATTACATTATTACAGAAAGAAGGCCTGCTATGGCCTATTCTAACGATCCTAAACTCCCTCGTTGGAAAGCAATCACAATGAAGCCACTCATCGCAGATGCTCTACCCCAAATTACTGTAGCTAACAAATGTGGCGTGAACAGGAGTACAATCTTGCGCCGGAAGCAGAAGTGACTCAAGCTCAATGTCGATGTCCAATTCGACAATCCAAACAGACCAAGTCGTATCTACAGCCCAAAGAACATGCTACTAGCTTGACAGTGGCGAATTACTACGACCAGTCCTAGACCGCAAACTTGTTCGCATACCGTAAGTGTCCAGATTGTTCGATGAGTCATGGAGGTACGATACACCCTAGGGCGTTGCACTGAGGTTGCGTGGTACTTTCTTAGAACAGAAGACAATATCCGTATTTGTCTCAGTGGTATCCGGCGCATACTACGCTGTCGCCACTGTTTTGATGGCATTAGGAAGAGTAGAGTTCGTCCAGACTACCACAGGAGACCACATGTCACTGCACCCGGTGAGCTGGTTGACAGTCTGGTTGACAGTACTGTTCGCCACTCGATGGAGTAATCTTCGACCGATCTCGTTTTGACTTGCTAAACTTGATGTTTGTTGAGGTTTTAGCTTCGCTCGATACCCCGTAAGGTTTGCTTCATAGCGTCTGGACAATTGTCTCGTTTCCTGTTTGGATGTTCAATATAACAGACCAGAATAGAAAAAATACGATATAGTTTGTATATTCTGTTGTTTTGTGTTATTGTAAACCTATATGAGTTTCCCAAAAATCCGGTCTAGTTCCGTGTTGGCGGTTGGCATAGCCCTTTCCCCCGTAGCATCAACTCCTACCGAAGCAGTGGGAGCAGATTCAAGTTGTGAACAAGTCGTTGATACGACCAGAATGGCTACTGGAATGTCAGCGCGGCTGTCCCGGGCAATTTTTGACATTCAAGAGGACGGCGTAATCGTTGCCGTTCGATTACGAGAAGGCGAGCCAGACACAGCCTCTGAAAGTGCAATCCGACATTTCAACGAGGGGCTGGTGTACCGTTGCTCTTTAGGCGAAAAAGCACTGGTAGTAACGGTTGATTTTGGACCGCGCAAATACGATATATATCGCGGAGCGGGCATAAATAGATCATTGATCCCAAACTCGAAAGTCGATAGCGCTTTACCAAGTTTCAGAGACAACCTGCGCGATACAGCATCACCACCGCAGGATGACGTCGCAGCACTAATTCAAAGTCTTGACCCAACACCTCACAATCAGGGAACGACGACGGCAGACAAGCAAAATTCCAACCCAAACCCATCTTTCAATGTGTCAGAGATACCTTGGGAGGGGATATTGAAGGGGGTGTCTACGGCTGGTTTACTCGGTGGGATAATATTTGCCTTTAGGCGTCGTAAATCCGCCGTCATCATA
>JAGOTO010000086.1 GCA_018061705.1 Candidatus Saccharimonadota bacterium
GATGTGATGTGGTCTTGTCCAATGATCTCGCTGAGAGACCGTGACCGGTATTTTCTATAAAGCGCTTTCCCCATTGCTCCTCTAATTATAGAATGGCCGATAGATATTGCCGAATGTAGTTATTACAATTTTGCGAGGCAGCCTAGTCTGTCGAGAGGGTGCTGCGTTATAGCGCAGTGATACTGACACCGGCCACGGCAAAAAACATCGCGAGCCAAAGGAGTCGATTGTCGTCTCGCTCCTTTAGTAAATAGTGTGCGGCCACAGCGGTAAGCGGCAAGACGAGTGACCGCAATGCGATTACCAACGAGATATTATCGGCTTGGGCGAGTGTGTAAAGGTAGCTAAAGCCAACTCCGGAACTTACCAATCCAAATATCGCCGACTGCTTAATGACGGTCTTTGGAACGCTACGCAAGGCGGTTGAGCGTAAATCAGGAATGGCGAGCAAGCCCAAGAACAGTGTTTGAGCAGCAAATCCGTAGATAAAATATGCCCCGAGATCCATATGCTGTAGCGCTGCTTTCTCGGCGATCAGACCAATACCGAGACTCATGGCGGACACGATCGTGAGCACAGCTCCCATGCGGAAATTTGCAATCGGTTTTGCGCCGCTTCGATGAGCTCTTGCTGGTGCCCAGATCGCAAGGTATGCTGCAACAAGCAAGAGCGAACCGCCAATGAGCTGCATCATGGTTAGTTTCTCTCCCAAAACAGACCACCCGAGCAGTATGACAATAACGGAGTTGACCTGAAAGAGCGTCTGGAAATGGGACGCAGGGAGAATTTTAAAGGCTTTCAGAGATAGCGTGCCGAACAGCGCGATGGTACCTCCCTGGAGCAAAAGAAGCCCCACGAGCCCCCAACTCCATATGACATGATGTGGAATCATGAGGCCCACAATTATACCGAGAGGCAGTACGCCGATCAGGTATGACACGAGTGAAGGGATCGACTCTGGTGTATCCGAGCTGACCGCGAGCCTTCGTTTTATCAATGTCTGCGCAACAATGAGCGCAAGAAATATCGCCAGAGAAAGCTGCCACATAGAGAGATTGAGCTAGAGAGCCGCTTCGAGGGCAGCCCATTCGGCTGCGGAATCATCCTCGGGAAGGTTGACACTAACTTGGTCGCCCGGGCGTGCCTTAAAATATGTTACGCTTGCCAACAAAACTCTGAAATCTTTCGTACCGACTGTCACAAAATAGTGTCCACCCTCAAGTTTTAATGAGCCGACAACTTGTTTGCGGGGGATTGGGCCTATCTGTTTGTATAAAAATGCACCATCATCAGCGATAGTTAGCTTGAGAATATCACCTTGCACGAGCTTTGACTTGCTTGCGTAGTTTGCCGGTACCGGATAGGTTTTGCCGTCGCTACCCACCATGTTTTGTCCGTCAAACACTCCTTCTATTACCTTGCCGAGTACTTCATCGCCTGCTACCATCTGGACTTTTTCGTCGTCACCGACGAGGCTTATCAATAACTCATTGGCGGCCGCCAAGTTGGTTTCAGCTTCCTGGATCAGTGCTCTCAGTCTTTTGATTTGTTTGTCTGCGACGTCTGCCATACATTCTTTCTTTCTATTTCCTTGGTAGACCCTACCCATTCACACCTTGGTTTAAGATACCTTACTCTAACCGTACCACAGAGATCCGAGCAAGTCAAAATCATAATCAACCCTCACAGAGCAAGCTGTGGACAATCTGGTGGGGTATCTTCACCATTTCTGTCGATTTTGGAACATCTATGCCTTGGTTTGGTGTCGTAAAAAATAGCAACAACCAGGGCGGACCGTAGTTGTTGCTATTGAGTAAACCAAGCTTGTTTGTTAAACGAGCTCGACCGTAGCACCAGCCTCTTCGAGGGCTTTTTTGGCAGCTTCAGCATCTTCTTTTTTGGCTTTTTCGAGGACGACCTTTGGTGCGCCATCGACGAGAGCCTTTGCTTCACCGAGTCCGAGACCAGTGAGTTCCTTGACTGCTTTGATGACCGCAACTTTTTGGGCTCCAGCGTCTTTCAGGTTCACATCGTACTCAGCTTTTTCATCTGCAGCTGCGGCAGCTTCGCCACCAGCGGCAGGACCAGCTATAGCCACTGCGGCAGCAGCAGGCTCAATGCCGTATTCGTCCTTGAGGACGTTTTTAAGTTCGTTTACTTCGAGTACCGTAAGCTTGGTGAGCTCTTCGGCGAGTTTTTTGACATCAGCCATGATATTTCTCCTAAATTATTTACAAAATTGTCTTTAAGCTGTAGCTTTGGCTTCGACACCGTCGAGCAGTGCATGAAGGTTGCCAGATAGTGCATTGGTCACATCATTGACCGGCGAAAGCAGTGTTGCCACCACTTGTGCGATAAGGTCGTTTTTGCCTGGCAAGGTTGCCAGGGCTTTGACGTCGTCTGCGCCCATGAATGTGCCCGTGCTATCAAAAGCGCCGACAAACTCAATGCTGGGGTTTGCCTTAGCGAAGGCGTGCAGCGCTTGGGCTGGAGCGACTTCATCGTCGGCATTAAATGCGTACAAAAGCATACCTTCAAGACTGCTAGTATCAGCACCTTTAAGGGTATCGTTTTGCTGCATTGCCTTAATGACCAAGCGGTTTTTTACCACCTTTACCTTGGTGCCATTGTTTTTGGCATCGCGGCGAAGTTGCTGCAATGCTTTCACGGTGGTTCCTTGGTATTTGGCGACCACAGTCATTTTGGCAGATTTCAGTAGGTCAGATACTTCTGAGACTACGTCGTCTTTTTGAGCTTTGTTTAGTGCCATTCGTTTTCCTTTG
>JAGOTO010000087.1 GCA_018061705.1 Candidatus Saccharimonadota bacterium
CTCCATAACTCCTGTCGTTGGCAACAAAGTGACGGCTTTGAGTGGCTTGGTGCCCGGCAGTGTCATTCTAACGAGCCGGAGTTCGTCACCACGTGATCTTCGCAGGCATCATTGCGCGGTGGTTGCGACTCAGGGTAGTTTGCCGCATGAGACGTTGTTTGCATCAAAAATGGGTGCGAGCGGCCCTGTAACCATCGCAAATCATGGCCAGTTACATTGTGCTTATCCGGCGATTAGTATGTGGAGCGTCGAGGGCTTCTCGGTGGAGCTGGCATAAGGCGTTCGACTTAGCTCATACTCCAGAGAGCGGCTATACCAGCGACACTCATCAGCCCCATCGTGAGCCAGCCAATCAATGTCACGACAGGGTTATTAACCCAGTGGCCCATCACCTTTTTATTGCCGGAAAGCCGGACGATAAAGAACAAGACAAACGGTGCGACAATACCGTTGGCCGCCGCGGAGTATATGAGCGCTTTGATTGGGTCAATCCCGACAAAGTTCAACCCCAGACCAACAAGCATCGAGATAATGATAACGCCATAGAATGCGTGGGCCTGTTTGAGGGGGGTATGGAGGCTGCCCTTCCAGCGGAGACTTTCAGACACGGCGTAGCTCGACGATCCAGCTAATATTGGTATGGCGAGTAGGCCCGTGCCAATGATGCCAAGGGCAAACAGGTAATACGTCGCGTCTCCTGCAAACGGCCGGAGAGCCTCTGCAGCCTGAGCGGCACTCTCGATATTTGTGATGCCATTGGGGAACAACACCCATCCACAGGCTGCGATGATAAAAAACATTACTAAGTTACTCAGAAACATGCCAGTCCAGACATCAACACGCATGCGCTTTATCTCGCTCGGAGCTGTCGCACTCCGTCGTTGGCGAAGAGTCGTTTTTCCGGCTGATATCTTCTCCTCAACCTCTTGGGATGTCTGCCAGAAGAATAGGTATGGCGATATCGTTGTGCCGAGTATGGCGCAAATGAGGAGTAGGCTATCTCTGTCAAATGTAATATCCGGGACGAAGGTGGCCCGGAGTGCCATGCTCCAGTCGACTCGGGCAAGCAAAGCCGAGACGACGTAGCTTATCAAGACGAGCGCAAGCCATTTTAGGTATCGTGCGTAGCGTGCGTAAGGAGTGAGTATCTGGAGGAGAAGTGAGACGAGGGCAAAACCGACAACAAGCCAGCCAAATGATAGTGATGGGTTGAGCAGCTGTACTGCTTTGGCCATCGCACCCAGATCTGCTCCAATATTGAATGCATTGGCAGCAAAGAGCAATAAGGTTACAAAGCGCAAAGTACGATCCGAGTAGTAGACGCGGATATTACCGGCAAGTCCTCGGCCTGTTACCATACCGATTCGGGCGCACATTTCTTGCACAAGGCTCATGAGCGGAAAAGTCCACAGGCTCAGCCAGAGAAACCCGAACCCGTGCTGGGCGCCAGCTTGGCTATATGTTGCAATGCCCGAAGGGTCGTCATCACTGGCGCCTGTGGTGAGGCCTGGTCCAAGTGCGTGCCAATAGTCTTTGGCTCTTTTGACGCTGGCATTGGCCTGTTGCCGCGGTCTCTCGGTCATTTTGTTGCTAAGCTCGATGGTTTTATCTAGGACAACAGCGGGTGCGGATACCCCCTTCTCAAATAGTTTATCCGCGTCAATCTGGTAATGAACTGGTTTGGTTTTTTTGGAAGACTCTGCGGGTGGTGTTTTTGTTTTCATAATGCTTATAGCTTACGGAGGCTATTGTAGCAGATATCAGAGACTGCTAGTAGCGAGAAAGCTGTCGGTTGAAAGCTCGGAGGTGGTTCTCTGATCCGGTCCGTAGTTTTTCGAGTACGGCCACTATATCGCTGTCGGTCGCCGTTGCGAGCTGTTTAGTTATATCTGCAATGTCCTTTTCCTCGATAGCAACTCCGACCTTGTAGGCATCTTCGGCACTGTTTTTCCCCTGAGCAACGAGCTGATCATATAGTGCTTGCAGTTCGGTATTATTGAATTTTCCGAGTTCGCTGACGCGTGGGTCTGGCAAATTTCGGGCTTGAAGAAGCTTGAGTACCTCACCCTGATGCGTTTGTTCGCTCTGTAATATGTTGCCAAAAACTTTGGCGCCATAGATGTCATACATAACTGTGTATACGTCGTGCGCGAGCTTTTCCTCCTCAATTAAGTAATTCAACAACTCATTTTGGGCAGTCGTATTGGCTGCTGCAGCTGTTTGGTCCGTTGTTTCAGACACTTGTGGGCTATCTGCTGCTGTATTTGCTTTCGTGTTGTTTGTTGCGCTGGGTGTCTCTCGTCGTGTCATCGGGTAGACTATCCCAGCCACGAGTACGACTCCCACGGCAATGACCACCCCGAATTTTGATATATGATTTTTCATAGTGCCTCCTTGTTATTGAATGAGGGTGCCGCCCATGGTCTTAACGCTATCCAGCCCGCCAAGATCGGTAATGACCGAATAGCCGGCATTCTTTAGAAGCGTGGTGGCCTGCGCAGAGCGGTTCCCACTCCGGCAATATACGTAGAGTCTCTGAGTTTTTACTGAATCTGGCAGCCTGCCGGCCTCGATCTCTTGTAGGCTCAGGTTGGTCGCTCCGGCGAAATGCCCACTAGCAAATTCTTCTGCGGTTCTGACGTCGAGGAGGGTTGCGGTGCCTGTATTCACTTCATTTTGTACGATCGAGAAGGTTAGTTTTGTGGCAGTGCGGCCCTCCGACAGTTGCGAGTTGTCAGTCTTATTCAGGACCATAATCC